>JAJDDR010000166.1 GCA_029260255.1 Phycisphaerae bacterium | reverse complement strand
GATTGTGGCATGCCAAGGGTAGGGCGGGTTCCACCCGCCTTCTTGCACCATTGCGGCGGGTAAAACCCGCCCTACCCAATGCGGCCGAGGCACCCTGCCACAAGGAATGGTCACACCCGGGACACGGCGACACGCGCGCGGGACCGCTCCATGACGGTCGCGGCTTCTCGGTTCAGCAAGACGTCATCATTTCTGAGACACGACACCAGCGCGTCCGCAGTCTAGCGTAGAAGACCATCCAGCGACTCGTGGGGCATCCACCGCGTCGGGAGCGGCCGTACGTCGTCGATCTTCCACCGATCGCCCTCGCGGCGAAACTCCAGCCGCCACCGCGACACATGATTCGGCACGATCATCTCGGGTGTGACGAGCCGGCATCGCGCTTGGAATTCCACCTCGGCCCGGTCACCGTCCACGAGCGTCTCGAACTTGCTTAGCTTCCCTTCCTCCACGTCCCAGAGCGCAAGACGTCGCCGGACCCGGTCGAGCAACTCCGCCGCGTCCCACGTCCGCACACCGGTCTCGATTCGCATCTCGCCGGAAAGATGCCGCGCGATCGACGTCACATCACCATCTTCCACAGCCAAGGCCATCGATCGGCAAACATCTTCGATCCGTTCGGCATCCGTCTCGACGACCGCCTGCACCATCAGCATGAGTGGACCGACAACGAGACCGCCCGCGGCGATCCTCCCGGCAACCGGTGTGCGCCGGCGGCTCCAGATTCCAAGCAAGACCAACTCAACGACGAACAGGAGCGGAATCAACACGTACTCGTTTTCAAACAGAATGGCTTGAAGACTCATCATCATCATCATCATCATCATCAGCAGCAGCAGCAGCAGCCGCAGCACCATCGTACACCAACCGCCGGTGTGCGCGGGCGTTTGGAATAGCACCGGCATCCTGGTACGATGGGCGTCCGATACGCTTGGCACGTGAGCCGGGTGACGCGAGGCTGGACGGTGGGACCGACAGGCGGAGGAGCACAGGATGTTGGGTTTGCGTGTATTCGGGGCCGCAGCGGCTGTCTGCGCATTCGGAGTCGTATTCGCGAGCGAGGCGCAAGCCTCACCGCCTGATCACGCCGGTACGTACTGGCAAACGGGATTCGTGGAAAACACGCCGAAGGACGCGGGCGAGCTGCGTGAGGCGCTCGCGGCGCTCGCCGCAAGACCGGACGCGCGGCACATCGTCGTGCGCTTCTCAGAACCCGTCGACCCCGCGCGACGAGACGCCCTGGCCGCATCGGGCGTGAAGCTGCTCGCTTTCCTGGGTAACAATGCGTTCTTTGCGTCCGTGTCCAGCGAGGGATTCAACCTCGATGCCGTGTCGACGATGCCCGGACTCATCGACGCCTGCGCCATCGAGCGAAACTGGAGGCTGCATCCGGACATCGCCGCCGGCATCATCCGCGAGTGGGCGATCGTCGACGCGAAACCGCCCGACAACCCGATCGTAGCCGCCTACGTCATGTTTCATCGCGACGTCCCGCTGGCCGGCGTTGGCATCGATACCGTCCGCGCCCGCAACGCCAAGATCGTCTCGCAACTCGAGTCGATCAACGGGCTCGTCATAGAGCTTCCGAAATCCGACCTGCTCGCCCTCGGTGATGCGGACGTCGTTCAGTGGATCGAGCCGCCGCTCCCCAAGTTCATCGAACTCAACAACAGCAACCGCGAGATCACCGAAGCCAACATCGTTCAGGAAGCGCCCTACAACCTTGACGGTTCCGGCGTCAACGTGCTTGTTTATGACGGTGGGTTCGGTCTGGAGAGCCACGTCGACTTCGGCGGACGACTCACCGTGCGCGACAGCTCGGGTATCTCCGATCATTCCACGCACGTCGCCGGAACGATCGGCGGGGACGGCTCCGCCAGTTCAGGCCTGTATCGTGGCATGGCCCCCGGCGTGACCATTCAGTCCTACGGCTTCGAACAGAAAGGCGGACTGCACGAAGGGTTCCTGTACCACGACCCCGGCGACATGGAGGCCGACTACGACGAGGCCATCAACACCCACGGCGCCGTCATCTCCAACAATTCCATCGGCACCAACACCGCGCCCAACGGCTTTCCCTGCGAGTGGGAAGGCAATTACGGCGTCACCGGAAACCTGATCGACACCATCGTCGGCGGTGGTCTGGGCGATCCGTTCCGCGTCGTGTGGGCAAACGGCAACGAACGCAACAGCGGCGCGTGCGGAACGACATACCACACGACCGCGCCTCCCGCGTGTGCCAAGAATCACATCACCGTCGGCGCCTTGAATTCCAACGACGACAGCAACACCGACTTCACCAGTTGGGGACCCTGCGACGATGATCGCCTCAAACCCGACATTGCCGCGCCCGGCTGCCAGACCGACGATGACCACGATGTAACGTCCTGCTCCAGCAGCGGCGGGTACACCGGCAAGTGCGGCACGTCGATGGCGTCGCCCACCGTGTGTGGGCTCTCCGCGCTGTTGCTGCAGGACTTCCGCCTCCAGTTCCCCGGCGAACCCGATTTCAGAAACTCGACCCTCAAGGCCATGCTCGCGCACAACGCCGAGGACGTCGGCAATGTAGGCCCCGATTACCAGAACGGGTATGGCTCGGTCAGAATCCG
>JAJDDR010000165.1 GCA_029260255.1 Phycisphaerae bacterium | reverse complement strand
CCGAGGGCGCCAAGGTCGCCGTCATCAACGCCCTCGCGGCAGCGGCGTCGGTGGCCGACGGCGTCGACAACATCAAGCGCGTCGTGCGGTTGGAGGTATTCGTCAACAGCGCGCCGGGCTTCACCGATCAGGCCAAGGTCGCCAACGGCGCCAGCGACTTCCTCGCCAAGGTCTTCGGCGAGAGCGGCAAGCATGTCCGTGCAGCGGTCGGTGTCGCGGAGCTGCCTCTCAACGCCGCCGTTGAACTCGTGCTCACCGTGGAGATCGACTCGGTGTAGCGTCACGCCTTGTGCGTGACGAGAATACCTGCCAACGCCCAATCGCTGTGCGCCGCCCGCAAGGGGCGACGCTACATCTCGTTCGTCGGCGATCATACATCTCGATGGTCAGCACCGCGCCGAGGCGTCCAGTTCCAGTGTCACGATCTGACCCTGCCGAAACATCCGTTCGCCGAGCGCTGCGATCATGGCGGCGTTGTCCATGCAGTACGCGAGTTTCGCGGCGTACAGCGATGCCCCGCGATCGGCGCACGCCGCTTCCATCTTGGCCCGCAGCCGGCTGTTGGCCGCCACCCCGCCGGAGAGCGCGACGTTGTCGTAGCCGGTTCGATCCAGCGCCCGCATGGTCTTGCGCACGAGCACGTCTACGACGGCTTCCTGAAAGCTGGCCGCGATGTGGGCGATCTGTTGCTCGTTCAGCTTTTCCAAGCCGCCGGACGTCTTTCCGGGACCGTTCACGTGATACAGGACGGCCGTCTTCAGCCCGGAGAACGAGAAGTCCAACGACTCGCGACCGAGCATCGTTCGCGGAAACGCCACCGCTCCGGCATCGCCGCGCTTGGCCAACCGGTCGATCTCCGGTCCGCCCGGATACCGCAGGTTCAGAATCGTCGCCACCTTGTCGAACGCCTCGCCCGCCGCATCGTCGATGGTTTGACCCAGGCGCTCGATCGCGTTGAAGTCGTCGACGCGATACAGCGACGAATGCCCGCCCGAAACCACCAGCGCGACCGCCGGCCAGATGCCCGGTCCGCCGTCGATGGCCGGGCTGCACACATGTGCCAGCACGTGATCCACCGCGACGAGCGGCTTGTTCCAATACCACGATAGCGTCTTGGCAGCCGTCACCCCGATGAGCAGCGATCCGATGAGACCGGGGCTCGTGGTCACCGCGATGGCGTCAATGTCACCGGGTGACACTTCTGCCAGATCCATCGCCTCGGCGATCACCGCGTCGAACTTCTCGATGTGCGCCCGCGACGCGATCTCCGGCACGACGCCGCCGTACTTGCGATGCAGATCGACCTGCGACGCGATGATGCTGCTGCGCACGTCGTGCCCATCGACCACCACCGCCGCGGCCGTCTCGTCGCAGGAACTCTCAATCCCCAGGATCGTCGCCATTTTCGGACCCCGTGTGCTCGCATGGTTCGTTTGATGTTGTATAATACTTCAACAAGGAGGTATTCAGCCATGAACTATCGCGGTGTTGTTAAGAAAGGCGTTGTCGTGCTGGAACCGGATTCCCTCCTTCCGGACGGCACGGTCGTCGACGTCGCCCCGGTTGACTCGGCCCGGGAACCGCTCCGCAATCACCCGGCGTTCGGCATCTGGCGCGACCGGGAGGACATGTCCGATCCGGTGGAGGCGTCGCGGCGTCTTCGCGAAACGATCGAGCGCGGGGGCAGCGATGAATGATACGATCATCGACTCGTCCATCCTCATCGACTTTCCGCGTGGAAAACCGGAGGCCGAGCAGTTCCTTACCGCCATGAACGCCAAACACAGGCTCGCCACGCACGGCGCCGTGGTCGCCGAAGTGTTGACCGGCGTACTGAACAAGCATGAGCAGGCGGCGGTTGATAAACTGGTTGCTATCTTTCATGTGCATTTCCCCACAGCGCGCGACATTGAATCGTCCCTCGATTTGCTTCGTCGCCTGCGACTGTCGCATGGCGTCGGCTGGCTGGATTGCCTGATTGCAGCGACCGCCGCGCGGACCGATTCAACGATCGCGACCCTCGATCGAAAGCACTTCGCGCTGTTCGAGAATCTGACTCTTGAGTTTCCGTACTGATCTCGCCCCGCAAGTCGTTGACGCAATTCAACAACTTGCGTGCGCCAAACCTACCCACGCTCCAATGACAAGTCCAGCGCCGGAGCGGAGTGTGTGATCGCGCCGACGGAGATGCGGTCGACGCCGGTTTCGGCGATGGCGCGGACCGTATGGAGCGTGACGCCGCCGGACGCCTCGAGCCGAACCTTGCCCTTCAAGTTCATGCCGTCTCTCAGCGCGACGGCACGGCGGGAGTCTTCCAGGGAGAAGTTGTCCAACAGGATGATGTCGATGCCCACCACACTCAGCAATGCCTCGACCTGGTCGAGGCGGTCGGCTTCGACCTCGATGAACGCCGGTCGCGGGTCGGAACTCGCCACCGTGTTGAGCATCTCGAAGACGCGACCGGCCAGGCGATCGGTCGGTATTCCGGCAAGGTGGTTGTCCTTGATCAGGACCGCGTCGTGCAGACCCATGCGGTGGTTGTGCCCGCCGCCGCAGCGGACGGCGTACTTCTCGAGCACGCGCCAGCCCGGCGTCGTCTTTCGCGTGTCGAGGATCTTCGCGGCGGTACCTGCCACCGCGTCGACGTAGGCGCTCGTCATGGTCGCGATTCCGCACAGGCGCTGGAGGAAGTTCAACAAGACGCGCTCGGCCGACAGAACGTCGCGGCAGGGGCCGACCAACGTGGCGATGGCCTGCCCGTCCTCACCGATGCGCGCCCCGTCGGTTGCGCCCGCGGGCCACCGGAGCGCGATCGAGTCTCCGTAGATGCCCAACACGTCGTCGGCGATTTCGAATCCGGCGAAGATGCCCCGCTGCCGGGCGACCAGCCGAAACTCCCCCGTCTTGTTGTCGCAGAGCGCGGAAGTTACATCGCCCGTCCCCAGATCCTCCTCGCGCGCCAACTCGGCGAGAAGGCGCGTTCGAGTTCGAACAGCGTTGATGTCAAGTTCAGGCGTTGCCATTCCGGATTCATCCGCACGCGCAGTGTAGTCTTGAGCAATTTCGTGAGAAACACAAGAGCCCCGCTTGTGTTTGCGAACCCTTTCGCCCCTGCGGGGCTTTCGAGTGATCCGGTTGACTCTCGGTCCAGGGGCTGGCGCCCGTGGCTACTAACTGGCGACCCTTGGGGGCTTGGATCGGATCCACCTGCGTTCATTCTACCGGCATAGCGATCGCACCCGCTCGCACGAATAGCCGTGTCCTTGCGGTGAGCGTGCATGAAGCGATTTGACCGGGCCGGTATCGTCGTCCGCAGACCGATGGTGGTCTGGAGGACGGCTGATGCGATCCAAAGGCAGAGGCGCGGAACCCGTACGGTTTGCGGCGGTTCGGCAGCGTTTTGAGCA
>JAJDDR010000164.1 GCA_029260255.1 Phycisphaerae bacterium | reverse complement strand
TCGAAATCAAAGAGTGCCTCTTTGGTGCTGGCGTCGCCGCCGTCAAGCGCCAGGACATTGTTCCCAATGACGATCTCGCCGCCGTTAAGCCAGAGGGTCGCGTTCTCGTTGACGTCGCCCCCTGACTGCACCGTCATGCTGCCGACGTCCAGCGTCCCGGCCCCGCTCTTCTTGAGTGTGACGGCCCCCGCGGCGGCGTCCAACGTCGCGTCGGCGACGGTCATCGTCTTGCCGCTCAGAACATCGATCTCCGCGTTGGTCGCGTTGGCCCCGTCGCTGTCGATCGTTACATCCAACGTGGAAAAACTCATGTCCTGTTCGGTGTCGATTTTCGACAGCCCTTGCATGGTCAGGCTGTCCGGTTCGCTGATCGTTCCGCTGTCGAAGTCGAGCGTACCTTTGCCCTCGCCCGCTCCTCCACCGAGGATTTGCAGGTTCCCAGGATCGAACGTCCCGCCGCTGACCGTGATCGTCGCGTGCTTGGCTGCAGTGTCGTCACCTCGGATCGTGGTGTTCTTGGTGGCCGCCAGGGCGAGCGTTCCCGCCTTGATGTCCAGGGCGAGAGTCGCTTGCGTTGTGGCGTCCACGTTCAGATCGTCGAGCGTGCAGGAAACCGCGCCGTCGTCAAAGATCGCCGGAGTGGCGTTGCACGTGTTGCAGTTAATACTCGCGTTGTCCCCGGTACAAGGGTATCCCCCGGAGCAACCGTTCCAGTTACCGGCGTTGAACCAGTCGTCGTCCACGGCCCCGGTCCATATGCACACATCCCCGCCCGATGCCGTGGAAGCGATTCCGGCACAAACACAGATACAAAACAGTAAAGTCGTACAGCGTTTCATTCTTGCCTCCCTTCGATTCAGGATCCTCTAATCTCGCCGCCCGTTTTCGAGCGTTCCGCATACACGGCGGTGTTGCCTCAAGTATCAATCGCAACGAAACGCGGAAGAACCCGACATCAATTGAGGAGCGTTTGTCGATTTTCTTGGGGGGTGTCAGTTTCTGACAGGGCGTGCGTGACAGTATTGGCGGAAGTCCCACGCCAACAGGTGATCCCCGGCGGCGGAGAGAAATCATCCGCAGATTACGCAGATTGCGCAGAAAAAAGGAAACGCTTGTCCGAATCTCATCTGCGTAAATCTGCGTCATCTGCGGATCGGCTCTCGTGGATGCCGCCGAATGTGTCATGCACCCTCTGACAGGCGTCTGCGGAAATACTCCTTGTAAGACGCCTGAACGTTGGTGTACCATAACGGGGCGGATCAGATCAGGAGCGCGGGATGAAGCGCGGTACGACTCAGGGTGACGGGAGCAGCCTCGCCGGGGCAGCGACGCGGTACTACGACGAACTGCACGAGATGGCCCGACATCTGCTCAATCGGTGGCCCGCCGGCGGCGAACTCGATCCGCGTGAATTGATTCACGAGGCGTACCTGCGCCTTGTTGCTCAGGAACAGGTTTGCTGGCAAGATCGCGCTGCGTTCCTGCGTGGCGCTAGTGCGATGATGCACAGGATCCTGGTCAATCACAGAGTTGCGAGGAATCGCATCAAACGAGGCGGGAAGTGCAACCGGCTGGCCATGGACACGGCGACTTTGATCGCGAGCGGCGACGGCATCGAGTGTCTCGTCGTCCGCGAAGCCTTGCATCAGCTCGCCATCCTCCATCCTCGAAGAGCCCGCGTCGTAGAGTTCCGCTGCCTCGGCGGCCTGACGAACGAGGAGATCGCCGCCGAGTTGCGCGTGTGTCCGCGCACCGTCGAACGGGAGTGGCGTGATGCCAGGAACTGGTTGTGCGAACGCTTGGGGGGGGCGTGAGCGATTGGCGCTCCCGAATGAAGAACTGTCCAAAACGCTTGGAGTGAACCGTCCGAAAGAGTATATTCGTAGGGTTTCTCGATACCGCTGGGCGACCAAGGGCGAGCACGTGATTCTAAGGAGAAACTTATGTCACCTAAACCAATGAGCAGAATCGCAACGATTGCCTTCATACTTACGTTCGCCGCACGCGCCGCCGATGCGCAGAAGATTTACTGGACGGACAAGAAGACGGACAGGATTCAGCGCGCCAACCTGGACGGGTCCGAGATCGAGGACGTCATCCCGAGTGTGTTCGTAGAGCCGTACACCATCGCGCTCGACGTCGCGGCCGGGAAGATGTACTGGACCGATGCATATACGCGCAAGATCCAGCGATCCGACCTGGACGGCTCAAACATCGAGGATCTTACGCAGGGTATTTCGCGTTACGGTATCGCCCTGGACTCAGCGGCAGGGAAAATGTACTGCACGGACTTGGGTGCCAAGATGATCCGCCGCGCCAATCTCGACGGGTCGAACATCGAGGATCTCGTGAGCACCGGAAGTCGTTCCCCAACCCAGATCGCCCTTGCCCTGGGATTGGGTAAGATGTACTGGACGGCTCCCACATTCACCGATGATGCGATTCAGCGCGCCGATTTGGACGGAGTTGGGCTTGAGACCCTGGTTATCATCTCGAACAGTTTGTTTGGGGGTTTTGACCTCGACGAGGGTATTGGAAAGATGTACTGGACGGACGGGGTGCACGACAAGCTGCAACGCAGCGACCTGAATGGCGGCAACATCGAAGACATCCTAACTGGGTTGTGGATGCCGACGGGACTCGCGATTGATCGGGTCGAGGGCAAAGTCTACTGGGTGCGTGCGGCCAACCAAGACCATATCCATCGTGTGGACCTGGACGGGACCAACGTCGAAGTCGTGCTCACGACCGGATTGGACTCCCCACATCAGATTGCCTTGGATCTGACCGCAGGGCGGATGTACTGGACTCATCCGAACACTTCCAGCATCGAACGCGCGGACATGGATGGTCTCAACCACGAAGTGGTGGTCGCGAACACGCTGAATCGGGTTGAGTGGTTCGCCATGGACAAGCCCGGGGGGAAGATGTACTGGACCGATTACAGCGCCGGGCATGTCCGGCGGTCCGATCTGGACGGGGGCAACATCGAGGAGTTGGTGACCGGGCTGGTGAAGCCGGAGGGCATCGCGCTCGACCTTGCGTCCGGCAAGATGTATTGGACCGACGGCGTCCTTGACGACGCTCGGATTCTCCGCGCCGACCTGGATGGGGGCAACCAAGAGGTCATCATCACCGATGTCACCTCCCCCAAAGGCATCGCGCTGGACCTGGAGGCCGGCAAGATCTACATCGCCGACGCATGGTATCCCTCAATCATCCGGGCCAACCTGGACGGGTCGGATTTCGAGGAAGTCCTGGGTATTGGCGGAGGCGCGGGAATCGCCCTCGACATCGCTTCCGGAAAGATGTACTGGGCGAACATATTTCAAACGTCCATCGAGCGGGCGAACCTGGACATGACCGATATCGAGGTTCTCCTCGATTTCGATCGGATGCCGATCGGCATCGCCCTGGACCTCGCCGGCGGGAAGATGTATTGGAGTCACCTAACCCTGCCGGACCCCACCATCCGCCGCGCCAACCTGGACGGGACCAACGTCGAGGATATCATCACCACCGGCTTGATCAACCCTCGCGGCATCGTCCTGGATCTGACCCCGCCCCCGGGTGAAATCCCCACCCTCTCGCAGTGGGGTCTGTGTGTCATGACACTCCTGCTCCTCGCCGCCGGCACCCTCGTCTTTCGCCCGCAGCGTTCATTCGGTCTCGCACGCTTGTCCCCGTCCCTCGGTGCCTCTCCATCGGGGACACCATACGATAACACAGTTTCGAGTTGAGATGCGGCGCCGAGACGCCGGCGTGTGCTAGGTCGCCGCAGCTGTCAGCCGTGGGATATCTCTGCGCGACTCAGGGCGCGGTGGGCAATGTCGGTGCGGATGTACATGCCGTCGTAGGCAAGCTTGTCGACCGCTTCGTAGGCACGATCGCGGGCTGCGCGGACGGTGTCACCCAACGCCGTCACTCCGAGCACACGCCCGCCGCTGGTGACGACTTGATCATTCGCGAGCGCGGTTCCGGCGTGATACACGGTGACGTCGGGCAGTGCGCCGGCGTCGTCCAGGCCGGCGATGGGGTTTCCCTTCTCGTACGAACCGGGATAGCCGGCGGAAGTGGTGACCACGCAGACGGCCGGGCGGGGGTCCCACTCCAGGGCGTGCTCGTCGAGTTTGC
>JAJDDR010000163.1 GCA_029260255.1 Phycisphaerae bacterium | reverse complement strand
TGGCATGCCACAATCAATGGTCACACCCTCCCTGGTTCACCGCGCGCGGAATTGCTTACACAGTCGTGTCGGAAGCGGTATGATGGATTCATGCTGGGTGAGGCGTCAGGCTCGCCCGGCGATTGTGGAACCCGACCTTGTCCTGGAGTCGAATCGTGCCACAGGAGCAACGGGGCGTTACCCTCTCGACCATCACCAGCACGTACCTGCTGGAAGGCCTCAAGAAACCTGACAACCGCACGATCTGGCAGCAGTTTGTGGCACGCTACCGACCGCTCCTTGTCAGCTATGGCAGGCGCCTGGGCCTTCGCGAAGAGGAGGCGGAGGACGCTGCTCAAACTACGCTCATGGAGTTTTCTACCGCCTTCCAGGTCGGCAAGTTTGACCGCGAGAAGGGCCGGCTTCGCAAGTGGCTCTTTGGCATCGCCCGAAACCAGATCAAGAACACGTTCAAGAAACGTCCCCGGGAAGTGCAAGTCGGCGGCGAGACGGAACATGCGGATCTCTTTGCCAAGGTCAGCGATGAGGACCGTTGGGAGGAACTCTGGGAGCAAGAATGGCGTCAGGCGGTGTTGCGCCAGTGCCTTGATGAGATCCGCACCCAGTTCGACGCGAAAACGGTGGAGGCTTTCGAGCTGTTCGCGTCGAGAGGACAACCCGCCAAACAGGTTGCAGACCAGCTGGAGATGTCCGAGAACGCAGTGTTCCTGGCGAAGCACAAGATCCTCAAGCGGATCCGTGAGTTGGTTCCGCAGATGGAGGAGGTGTATTAGTTGGGCGGGCTGTCGCTTGTTGAGATTCGGCCCCAGTAGCCGTGGCGAGGAGAAAGGTCGGGGCAGTTGGATGCCAATATCGTTTGGAACCAGTTTGAAAGGTTTGAACGATGTTGGAAACCCTGAACCGAATCCTGAAGCGCCCCGATGTTCACCCCGAGTGGAGCTTGATCGAGAATTGCGAGTTGGTGGCCGATTTCGACGGGACCCTCATCGTTCGCCTTTTGACGCCGCAGCTGCACAGCGACGATTTCGAGAAGTTGGTCGAGCGCTTGAGAGAAGGCGACCTCGATGCTTTCCAGCTCGTCCGGTTTGATTTTTCGCGCGTGAAGGAGCTGGTTGGCTGCTGGAGCGTGCACTTTGCGCTCCTGATCAAGTTGGCCGAGGATGTGCAAGCGCCTGTTGTCGTAACTGGCTTGACTCGCCAGCCCGCGGGCGTGGCTTGGCTGTTCCGCAGTTCGCCGGAAGTCCGGTCGCTGCTCGCAGTACGACCACGCGAGAACGACGCGAGTGTGGACACGGGGTTGCGCAGGGTTGCGTAATCCTGTCCACGCCGCTCACCTCCTGGAGAGACGGGATGCTGTGACGTCGACGCCTGTGGTTCTGATGGCTTGAAACCATGTCGAAGTGCCCAACAGAGGAAGAGCTAGCTGGCTACGTCGCCGGTGCACGCGCTGGCGACGCGGCGGAACGAATCCGCGCGCACATCGTGGAATGCGAACGGTGCGCGAGCTGGGTGGCTGACGCCGAAGCCAACGAGGTGATATTCGAAAGTGTTCGCGATGTCCTCCAGAGAGTTGCTGAGTCCGCTGAGAGCAAGGAAAGTGCCGAAACCGATCCAATAAGGGCGGGCGATGGGCGTACTGGCGATCCTCACACACCGGTCGCCATCGAGGGCTTCGAGATTCAGGAGGAGCTTGGCCGGGGCGGGATGGGGGTGGTCTACAAAGCTCAGGAGAGAGATCCTCCACGCACGGTGGCGCTCAAGGTACTCCTCGAAGGGCCGTTCGCGTCGGAAGCTTCCAAGCGCCGGTTCGAGCGCGAGGTGGAGTTGGCTGCCCAACTCGAACACCAGAACATCGTCACCATCCTGGAGAGCGGGATCGCCAGCGGCCGTCACTACTTCGTCATGCAATATGTCGATGGGCGGCGCCTCGATGAATACATGGCGGCACGAGACGTATCGATTGACGACAAGCTCCGCTTGTTTGGCAAGATCTGCCAAGCCGTCAACTACGCCCACCAACGTGGCATCATCCACCGCGATCTCAAGCCTTCGAATATCCTGATCGACGAGGATGGCGAACCCAAGATTCTCGACTTCGGCCTGGCCAAGGTGGTCGATCCGGACGAGCCGGGCGCTGGGCCCACGTTGCTCTCGGTCACCGGTCAGGTGATGGGAACGTTGCCGTACATGTCGCCGGAGCAGGCGACTGGCGCCCATCGCGACATCGATGTTCGCACCGACGTTTATTCGCTGGGTGTGATTCTCTACGAGATGCTAACGGGCCTATACCCGTACCCGGTGGTCGGCCAGATGGCCGACGTACTCAAGAACATCGCCGAGGCCGAGCCGAGGAAGCCTTCCGCCATCCGTCGGCAGATCAACGACGAAGTGGAGACCATCGTTCTGAAGGCCTTGGCGAAGGCAAGCGATCGCCGCTACCAGGGCGCAGGCGATCTCGCTCGCGACATCGAACGTTACCTCGCCGGCGACCCCATCGAGGCGAAGCGGGACAGCGGATGGTATGTGCTGAAGAAAACGCTCCATCGATACAGAGCGCCCGTGGCGGTCGCGGGTTCATTTGTCGTCGTCGTCATCGTGGCGTTGGTTGTGTCGCTTTCATTCTGGCGCCAGGCAACCATCGACCGTGATGTTGCTGACACGGCACAGATGGAAGCCGATCAGGCTCTGGAGGACGAGGCAGCTGAACGAACAAGGGCTGAGAAACTGGCGGACGATGCCCGGCGACTTCTCTCAAGACAATACGTCCGCAACGGCGTGCAGCTGGTAGATCAAGGTGATCTGATGGGGGCACTCGTCTGGTTCGCCGTGGCGCTTGAGCTCGACCAGGGTGACTCATTGCGGGAAGAGATGCACCGTGCTCGCTTCGCCGCCACCTTGCGGCAGTGCCCCAAGCTAACACGGTTGTTTTTCTGCGACAAGGGAGAGAAGTTCGCCGCATTCAGTATAGACGGACGACGCATCGTCACTAAAGGTTCCAAGGCCGCACGAGTGTGGGATGCGGCCACCGGCGAGCAAGTCACCTCGCCTCTGACGCACAACGATTCGGTGCTGGACGCTTCGTTCAGTACTGACGGACGGCGGGTCGTGACCGCAAGTTCGGACACAACGGCACGAGTCTGGGACGCGGCCACGGGCAAACCACTCACGCCACCCCTAAAGCACGGCGATGTGGTGATACATGCCTCGTTCAGCCCCGACGGACAGCGCCTCGTGACCGGATGCCTAGACCATACAGCACAGGTGTGGGACGCGGCCACCGGTGAGCCCGTCACGCCACCCCTGAAGCACATCCGACGGGTGAACCATGCTTCGTTCAGCCCCGACGGTCGACGTGTCGTAACGGCAAGCTATGATAAGACAGCGCAGATTTGGGACGCGGCCACCGGCGAGCAAGTCACACAGCCCTTGAAGCACGACGATTTGGTGCTTCACGCCTCGTTCAGTCCCGACGGGCGCCGGGTCGTGACGGCAAGTGGGTATTTGGACAAGACAGCGAGGGTTTGGGATGCAATCACTGGCGAGCCAGTAGCGCCGCCCCTGAGGCATGGCGGGCAGGTGTCGCACGCCTCGTTCAGTCCTGACGGGCGGCGCGTCGCGACGGCAAGTCACGACAAAACAGCGCGGATTTGGAACGCGGCAACTGGAGAACCCCTCACGCCGCCGCTATGCCACGTCGAATGGGTATGGCGCGCCTCGTTCAGTCCCAACGCGCAGCGGATCGTGACGGCAAGTGGAGATAAAACATCGCAGATTTGGGATGCGACTACGGGCGAACCCGTCGCTCCGCCTTTGAAGCACGGTGGTTATGTGTCTCACGCCTCGTTCAATCCCGACGGGCGCCGGGTCACGACGGCAAGTGAGGACAAAACAGCGAGGGTTTGGGACTTCGTGATCGGCGAGCCCGTCACGCCGACTCTCGAACTCGGCCATAGGATTGACAACCTCGCGTTTGGTCCCCATGGACCTCGCGTTGTGACCACAAGTCATCACAAGACAGCGCGGGTATGGGACGCGACCATCGGCGGGCCCGTTACGCCGCCAATAAAGCACGGCAGAGGAGTACGGCGCGCCTGGTTCAGTTCTGATGGGCGATACGTCGCGACAGCGAGTGTGGACAACACGGTGCGGGTGTGGGCCGCGGCTACCGGCGAACCCGTCTCGCCGCTCCTGAAGAACGATCATCAGGTAACCCATGTCTCGTTTAGTCCCGACGGGGAGCGGGTCGTGACGGCAAGTGACAACCTAGGAGCACGGCTGTGGAACTTCGCCCGGGGCGAGCCGGCCGCGCCACCGTTTGACGACAAGACAGCACGGGTGTGGAATGTAAACACCGGCGAGCAGGTCACGCCACCCTTGAAACACGGTGGCGGCGTGCAGCACGCCGCGTTCAGTCCAGACGGACGGCGGATCGTGACCGCAAGTGCGGACGCAGTCGCGCGGGTCTGGGACGCGACCACTGGCGAGTCCGTCACGCCACCCCTCAAGGTCGAGCATCCGGTGACACACGTCTCCTTCAGCCCCGATGGAAAGAGGGTCGTGACAGCAGAATACAACGGAACAGCACGAGTGTGGGACGCGGCCACGGGTAAGCCCGTCACGCCGCCCCTCACGCACGACGACATAGTGTGGCGCGCCTCGTTCAGTCCCAACGGGCGGCGCGTCGTAACCGCTAGTGAAGACGAAACCGCGCGAGTTTGGGACACGAACTCCGGCGAGGCCGTCACGCCGCCACTAAGGCACCGTGGTGCCGTTGGAAACGCGTCGTTCAGCCCCGATGGAAGGCGCGTCTTGACGGCAAGTTGGGACAAGACAGCTCGTGTCTGGGATGCAACCACCGGCGAACCTGTCACGCCGTTCTTGAAGCACGGAGATCCAGTGTCGCATGCCTTGTTCAGCCCCGACGGGCGGCGCGTCGTGACGGCAAGTATGCACAAAGCACAGGTGTGGGATGTCTCACCCGATGAACGCCCCGTCGACGACTTATTGCTACTGGCTCATTTGTTGGCATCGGGACGTATCGACTCCACAGGGACGCCGGAGACCGTCGAAGCAGACACCATTCACTCCATTTGGGACACACTAAGATCGAAGTATCCAGACCAATTCGTCGCCACACGGGAAGAGATCCTCGCCTGGCATCGGCGAACTCGTCAAGCCGCGCGTTTGGAACGACCGTAGAAAGAACTGCGCCTCGTTCAGTTCCGACGAGCGGCGGGTTGTGACGGCAAGTCTTGATGGCACGGCGCGGGTGTGGGACGCGGCCACCGGCCAATCGATACGCGTTGGGCGCGCAACCATCATCCGGCGGTCCAGCAACTCCTCATCCGGCTGCGCGGTAGTGGCCGAATACGTGCACTGTCTCTGGGCGTCAGAAAAGTGCCAAGAAACGCCCGCTGAGGAAAGGTCGCCCACCGACACCGCCAACTCCACACATCGGACTCTACGGACTCGACGAATCGGCGGTCTTTCTGGACGCGCTGCACACGATCAATACGGGCACGGGCGATGGGCGGTCGTGAACGCGGGCGTGGATCTGGAATCCGGCGTGATGTGTACACTTGGGATTTCCGGGACGGACACGGTGATGTGGAGCCCCGGCAGACGCACGTTGCACTCAGCAGACGACGCAGTATGCTGCGCCCGGAAGTATGGTGAACCGATGCGAGTCCTACTGCTCCGCCCACCTCGTTACGTTTGGCCGTTCAACAGCGAAACCTCCGCCTTCTGGCCGCCGCTTGGATTACTGTGCCTCGCTGCCTCCGCCCGAAAGGAACTCCCGGAGTTGGACGTGCTGGTGTGGGATACACCGGGCGAGAAAGTGGGCTGGCGCACGTTGGTGCAACGGCTGACGGCGCAGCGAATCGATGTGCTGGGCATCGGTGAGGAGACCGTCTCATCGCACGAAGCACTTCGGGCGGCCAGGATTGTCAAGCAACTCTATCCGCAGTGCGTTGTCGTGGCTGGCGGCGTGTACTTCGCCCATGCCGTGGACCGAACGCTGAACGAGGGTTGCGTCGATGTCATTGTGCGGGGTGAAGGCGAGACGACGTTTGTGGAAGTACTACGTCATATCCACGACCGCCAGGCCTGGAGTGCGATTCCCGGGTTGGCGTTTCGACGACCGAGCGGCGAACTGGTTTCGACGCCGCCCCAACCGCTGATTCGCGACCTCGATACGTTGCCGTTTCCAGCCTACGACCTAGTCAACGCGGATCTCTACGGCCGGAGGTCGCGCAATCATCCTGGCCTGGCCAGCATCGAGCATTCACGCGGGTGCGTGGATTCCTGTTCGTTCTGCATTCTCTGGAAACACATGGGGGAATCCGTAAACGGCAACAACACCTTTCGCCCCCACCTTCGTACCAAGAGCGCCGAGCGCAGCTTCGATGAGGTTCTCTGGCTGTACCAGCGGTTCGGACGACGAACCTTCGGGTGGGTCGATCCGACGTTCAATGCCTCTCCGGCGTGGTCTGACGAGTGGGCAGAGCGGATGCTAGCATCCGACTTGATGGGGCCCGGCAGTCGGCCCAAGACTCTTCATACCGCTTGGATTCGGGCAGATTGCGTGATCCGCGACGAATCGAACGGCATCCTCGGCAGGCTGGTCCGTGCGGGGCTGCGGCAGGTGATGATCGGCGTCGAGCGAGACGAGAGCGCCGGATTGGCTGCGCTGAACAAGCACAACAACGACCCTGACGTCTGCCGCAAGGCCTTTGCGATATTTCGCGAGCGATACCCGCAGGTGTACACTATCGGAACGGTCATCTTCGGCTTGCCCGGGGATACGGTGGGCGACCTCAAGCGCCTGGCCGCCTGTGAGTACGACATGAACATGGACTACTGCTTCGTGCTGCCCCTGACACCGAACCCGGGAACGGCAACGGCGGCCGAAGCCGCACGCGGCGGCTACACCGTCAACACGGATCTGAGCAGCTACGATTTCCACACTCCCGTTTGCACGACGAACACCCTGGATCTGCGTCAGGTGGAGAGCCTCTACTGGCGGAAGATATTGACGCCCAGCTGGCAACGTGTACTTGGCACGCTTCCTTCGATGCTGCTTGACCGGAACCGACGAAAACGGCGTCTTCATCGGGCTCTGTTCTATCGGGGGACTACGATTGCCGTGAGAGGCCTTTTGCGAGCGGTCCTGAAACCGCGCGAGAAGCGACCGGCCCCCTATTGGAGGAAACCATCATGGTACGACAAGTGACGATCAAACAGGTTGGACACTGGAAGGCGCTGCTGGCGATTTCGGTGGCTACCGGGGGATTGCTCTGGCATCTGCTGGCATGCACCGAAAGCCCGATGACATTCTCGCCCGACGGAAAGAGCCTGGCTTTTGTGACCGTGGAGCCCTACGACGACGATGACCTCCTTACGGCCGGATCGTGCGCTTACCGCCTAATGATCCTCTCGGAGGACAACCGGCTTCGGGTCATCGAGGAGACCGTCGACTTCATGCTGTCGGGGCCCGGCTACAGCCCCGATGGGAAGCGCTTGTGCTACGTGCGGATACCTCTCCTGACGAAAGAGCGTGCCAAGCTCCTCGAGGAGAGCATCAAGAAGCGAAACACCCGCTTTGACGGGTCAGATTCGCTTGCCTGGAATGCGGAGCCTAAACCGCCGGAGAGTAGCGCCCAAGCAAAACCGGCAAGTCAGCCCACCCCGCGCGTTGACGCCCTCATGATACCGTCGTTCGAGGCAAGCATGGAGTTAGCTAAGCGCGGGACCGTAAACTGTCTGGTTCCCGCAGTGCTTGTCGTGCGGGATGCGGAAACTGGCGCCATAGTCTCGACCACCCCGTTCGAGTGGCCGATCGGCGAAGAACCAGGCAATACGCTGCTCATGGCTTACTTGACAACCCGTCCGCAATACGACTCCGACGGCAAATGGGTTTATCTTTGCGTTGGCGACATCGTGATGGCCGTGAATCCATCCTCCGGGGACCGGCGCATCTATGCTCTCGCGACGAACGGGCTGTTATCACCGGATGGCGAGACGGTGGCCGTGTTGGTGGAGTCAGCCATAGGCTTCGTCCGAACCGACGGGCAGGCCGTCAACTATAGACGGTTGGAAGGGGAACTCTCGCGCAGCGGTATGGCATGGGTGGGCAAGGACAAGCTGGCCGTTCTGGCTCGGATGAAGGACGCGGAGGGAAGGGACGTACTGCACTTCCTACGGACCGATGGCACTTTAGTCGCTTCCCGGACTCTGCCTCTCCCAGAACACGAGCACGGTGACAGCAATACGGGGGAACTGGCAATCGCACCGAACGGATCGCATATGGTCCTCGCGTACGGGAAGGATGTCTTCTTCATGGATCGAGACGGCGCGGTGCGTAAGCATTGGCGTGCAGACGAAGAACAGTTCATGTCGCAGCCGACCTTTGCCCCCAATTCAAAACGCATCGCGATGAAGCTGCTCAAGGAGGAGACGGACTCGTACGCGCGCGTCACCGCCATCGTGTTCTTCACACCCAGCGGTGAAGAAGTTTCCCGCGCCGAGGTTCCGAAGATCGATCCTGCGTTGATACTACCAGATTCGCCGCCGACACAACCGGTCGAATAGCGCCGCAGCGAGCGAGAACAGACATGGACTTCGTTACTTCAGCATCCGCCCACGTTTGTGGCCAGGGGCGGTGCTTTCTCGTCGATGGGGTTGCCCTGCCAGTCTGTCAACGGTGCATGGGCCTGTACTTGGGTGCCGCAATGACCGGCGTGTGGCTGTTCAGCTCGCGTGTTGGCGGGCGTGGCTTGCCAAGCAATCGGGTGTTTCTTATCCATGCTGTGGTTCTCCTGGCTGCAATGCTGGGCGGCATCCACGTTATCGACTTCGGAGCGACATGGCGGTTACTCTGTGGTCTTTGGGCGGGGCATATCTTCGTCCTGTGGCTGGTGGGCGGCGCGCATTACCTCTGGCACACTTCCCTCCCGGTCGCGTCAACAGGGTTGGGATGCAGTCGGCGCGATGAGTTTCATTCGGTGCTCGCGATAGCGGTGCTGGTTGCGCTGGCGTTCGTCATTCCCGAATGGCACTTGCTTGGCTGGCACGTCTGGACCACCCTCATCACGGCAGGAGCGCTGATCCTCGTGTCAGCGGTCGCTGGCGCGGCTGCTGCAATTGCGGCATGGTCGGGCCGCGCGACTAGGCGCCGCTGCGTCGCAAGACCGACGCAGGAGGTGCCTCTGGCCGAAAGCCGGAGATGACAGGTGTGCAACGCTACCATGCTTGCATGAGCACCGGTGTGCAGGTGGCGGCTGGAGATGGTGGGTAAGATGTGATGAGTTCCAAGACGTCCATTGCTGTGATCGGCGACACGCACGGGCACCTTCAGCTTGCCCTTTGTGTGGCCGCCCGCTGGCAGTGTCCTTCCGGTAGGCGTGTATGACCCGATTTGACCGGGGCGGTATCGTCGGCCGTCGACCGATGGTGGTCTGGAGGACGGCTGATGAAATCCAGGAAGAGGCAGGTGATTCCTGC
>JAJDDR010000162.1 GCA_029260255.1 Phycisphaerae bacterium | reverse complement strand
TCACGCTGACCATCAGCGGAGGCAGCACGGTGAAAGAGAAACTCCTCAGCATCCTCACCCGCCTACGCCCCGCGGCCTGACGCAAACCGATCGGATTTATGCAACGTTGGGGTTACCTCTTTCGCCCGCTCTTCGGCGCCTCCAACGGCAGTCTGCAACTGAACAATCAACTTGACTATTGACGTACACATCTGTCCGGTCAAGTGAAGCACGAGTTTTTTCGCTCAATTGAACGCATGCTCGCTTAACGAGTTCTCTCGCCGCGGCGACGATCCCCAGAATGCAGCGTGTTCGCTGAGCGATATCTCCGTGCCGAAACACGACGATTCACTGGCGCTCGGATGGATGCGGAATTAGACCAAACCCCGTGCGCGAAAGAACTTGCGCCGTCCCGACCGAATCTGTCGATGACAACATCATGATGCAGTTGAGAACAAGAATCGTTCTAGCCGCAGCCCTATCCTCGATCCCCGCGTACGACACCATGCGCGCCGCCCCCCCACGCATGCAGCAATCCGTGCCCCGCGGACGCGGCGCGCAAGTCGATTGGCCCGTGCCCCCCGGTTGGCCTTACCAGATGCCCGAATTGGTCGCGACTGAGGGCATTCAGCCGGTTGTCGCCGACTTGGACAATGACGGGGACTTGGACGTTGTCATTTTGACCAAGCAGGATCTGCGAGTCATCACGCCTGAGGGAGCGTTGCACTCCGGCGCATGGCCGTTTGCGTTCCCCATACAATCCACGACCGCCAATCTGAATCTCTCCGTTGCGGACATGGATAGCGACGACGATTTAGAAATCGTGTTTTCCCGGAATCAACCGTCCCTGGTAGAGCCGCAGGCAGTCGGTATCCACGTCTTCAATAACGACGGTAGCTACGCCAACGGTTGGCCTCGGGTAATGGAGGGCCTCGCGGACAGAATCGTCGTCGCAGACCTGGATGGGGACGGAAGCAACGAGGTCGTCGTTGGTGCACGAACGCCAGCCCGAGTCTACGTGTTGGGCGCCGACGGGACGCCCTTCAATGACGCTTGGCCGAGAGAATTCGACCACCACGTTCAGCGCCTCGCGGCCGCGGACCTCGACGGGGATGGTAACTTGGAGATCCTGGTGAGCGAGAGGTTATCAGGCTCACCGGACCCAATCCACGCATTGCACCACGACGCGACGAACGTGACGGGTTGGCCGGTATGGGTGCCCGAGGCGCCTGACTCCGATTTTGCCATTGGTGACGTCGATGGCGATGGCAACCCCGAAATCGCTTTCGCGGCGCTGGGGTATGGCGTTGTGAACCGCATTTACTTGCTGGGTGCCAACGGGGAACCGTTCTCCGATACGTGGCCTGTCGTCTTGGGCTTGCCGAGCGACGTAGCAATCATCGGGATGGGTGATGTCGACGGCGACGGGTATCTTGATGTACTCGCGAGCGGGAGAATGCCCCAGATTTATACCTTCGACCGATTCGGTACGCTCTTGCTAGGCTGGCCCGCAGTTGTGCCGTTTCCAAAGCCGGGGCCTCTGCCGTACGCGAATCGCGTGCAGGCAATCGGAGACGTCGACGCCGACGGCATGCCCGAGGTTGTCGTCGGTGCCCTCATCGGCCCCTGCATCTTCAACCACGACGGCACCCCGCTCCCCGGCGCCAATCCCCTTCCAGTGGATTCTGCGCACAACAGTGCAGGGGGTGGTCTAACACTTTCGGTGGCCGACGTGGACCTTGACGGCGACGTGGAGGTCTTCTCCGGCATTTGGCGGACGTTATACGCCTGGGATTTTCCCGGACCGGAATGCAGCGTCCAATGGCCCCGCTCATCCGGCAACCTCGGCAACACCGGCGCCGTCACCCCCCCCCGCGGTCGACCGCAGCGAATGGATCCTCTTCAACGCCTGCGTCACCGGCCCCGCGCCCGGGCCGCATCCCCCCCCACGAGCACACACGGGTGTCCCCTTACTCCTCCCCTCGCTCCCCAACCTCCCCTCCCAACTCTTCCTCTGCGTTCTCTGCGGTTAATCCCGAATGCACCTGTCTCGACTCCGACGCCGACTCCGACATCGATCTCCACGACTTCGCCGCGTTCCAACGCGCCTTTCGGCGATGAGAATCGGGGGCGCCGGGACCGCGATGCACCGGTCCGCCCGCGCCGGGCAACTCCGCGATTGTGCCATATTCGTTCTTACGCTACGATCCGCGAGGTCGTTGGCGGTTCTCTACCGGCGCGGGGAGGACCAGCCTGTGACATTCGACTGTTCACAATCCTGACGCTGACGGGAGCAGCATGGAAAAGCTCACGGGAATGGCGGTCTCGCCCGGTGTGGCCATCGCGGAGGTCGTGGTCCTCGACGCGGAGGAACTGCGCATCCCGCGGCGGATGGTCGCTAAGGAGGACGTTTCCCGGGAGATAGAAAACCTGGACCGAGCCATCGCGGTGTCGATCCAGGATCTGGAAACTCAGCGCGCCGGCGTCCGCGAGCGCCTCGGGCACGACGCGGCCGACGTCTTCAACTGGCACATCGGCGTCCTCAAGGACGTCTCGCAACGACGAGACATCGTCGGTCTGATCCAAGAGAAATGCTACTCCGCGCCGTACGCGACCAGCACGGTCATGCGTAAGCAGCAGCGTCGCTTCCTGCAGATGACCGACCCGCTGCTGGCCGAGCGCATTCGCGACGTGCAGGACATCGAGCGGCGGATTCTGCGGAACCTGCTCGGTGCGTCCGGCGAAGACCTGGCCCATCTCACGCGTGAGATCATCCTGGTCGCCCACGACTTGTCCACGTCACAGGCGGCGATGCTCCCCGAGACCAAGGTGGCGGGCGTGGCGTTGGACGTTGGCGGACCGACTTCGCATACGGCGATCCTGCTGCGCTCATGGGGACACCCCGCCGTCGTCGGCCTCAAGTGCCTCACCGAGTTGGTGAGCGGCGGCGACATCGTCATCATCGACGCCGTCAACAACACCGTCATCGCGAATCCCGACGCGGAGACCATCGCGGAGTACGTCACCCGGCAGGAGAAGATCGCCCGGATCACCGGTGAGCTCGATCATCTCAGGGACCTGCCGGCCGTGACCCAGGACGATGTGCAGGTCCAACTGCTGGCCAACATCGAGTATCCCCGCGAGGCGGACATCGGAGTTGCCAAGGGTGCCAACGGAATCGGGCTGTACCGCACGGAGTTCCTGTTCCTCCGCGAGGGCGAACCCGATGAGGAGGAGCAGTACCAGGCCTACAAGGCTGCGATCGAGGGGTCGGACGGGCGGCCTGTGACGTTTCGGACGTTTGACCTGGGCGCCGACAAGATCACACAGGAAAAGACCGTTGAGCCCGAGCGGAATCCGATGCTGGGCGTGCGTTCGATCCGGTACAGCCTCCAGCGCCTTGATATGTTCAAGGTTCAGCTTCGCGCAATTCTGCGGGCGTCCGTGCACGGCAAGGTGAAGCTGATGTTTCCGCTGATTTCCGGGCTTATGGAGCTTCGGCAGGCCAAAATGACGGTTCGCGACACGATGGAGGACCTTGAAGAGGAAGGTATCCCGTTTCGCGGGGACATCGCGGTTGGCATGTTGATGGAGACGCCCGCGGCGGCCAGCCAATGCCGGCAGTTTGCCCGTGAGGTGGCCTTCGTCAGCATCGGCACCAACGATTTGATCCAGTATTTGCTGGCCGCTGACCGAGGAAACGAAAGGGTGTCGCGATACTACAGTCCGGCTCATCCGGCCGTGTTGCGCACCTTGAGAGACATTATTCGCACTTGTGCCCGCGAGGGGGTAGAGTGTAGCCTATGCGGTGAGATGGCGGGCGAGCCCATCTACACGCTTCTCTTGATCGGATTGGGGCTGCGGTCGTTTTCGATGGCGCCCAACAACAATACGGAGATCAAGAAGCACGTACGCGGCTGTACCGCGGTAAAGGCCGAGCGCGTCGCCCGACGGGCGCTCACCTACGATACCGATCAGCAGGTTCTGAATTATCTGCGATCGGAGACGAAGAAACTGCTTCCGGAGGATCCGGATTACTGACGCCCTGGGGGCGACCTCCGGTTTGAGAGCGACGATACGAGAGAATGTGTTCGCGACCGCGCCGCGTGCGGGTCGCGATGAATAACGAACGGTACCCTCTGCAAGAAGGCTTGAGCGAACAATACGGCGCGAGGCCGCGCGGAGTGATCGATTTCGCTGTCGACGGCGATCTTCGATTCCTTTCGCATCAGGAGATGCTTCGGATGATTGCCCGGGGCTGCGCGCGAGCGCGGACGCCCGTGTGTTTCACCGAGGGCTTCAACCCCCATCCGCGAATCTCCCTGCCGCTGCCGCGACCGGTTGGTATCGCCTCGGACGCGGAACGCGTCGTGATCGAACTCACGGAGGCGATCACACCGTCGGCACTGCTGGCCTCTCTTGCGGAACAAATGCCGGAAGGAATCACCATGCACCAGGCACGGATGCTGGGGAAGGGCGAGCGATGTGTCCCTCGCGCCGCCCGGTACCGCGCCGCCCTTACTACCGAGAACCGCGACGACCTCGTTTCGCGTGCCGCATGCCTCTTGCGGTTCGCACCGATCCCCTGCCGTCGATTCGTGCACAAGACCGGCGCGACCGTCAACGTCGATCTGCGTCCGTACATCGAACACATCGACGTCACCGACGAACACGTTACGTTCAAGTTGTTCGTTACGGGCGGCGGGTCCGCCAAGCCGGCGGAAATCTGTGAGGTCATCGGGCTCGTGGGGCAGCATGTAAATCACCGGATCCGGCGCGTGGAGGTCGAATGGCGACAGACGCTGTGAGAAATGCATTGACCGAGAAGAAACAAACGAACGAGACAACTGCAAATCGCGCCAAGCGGGGATCCTCCGGCAGGAAGACAACGCGCCGGGCAACGGGTTCCACCGGCGGGTCCGCCGACGCGCTTCCGGTCGGCACAGCCGCCCCCCCGATTGCGGGGAAAACGGAGAGCAGGAATGCGCGGAGACCGAAACGCACCGGCAAGCGACCGGCACCTTCGTCCGACAGCGCGCCGCCTCGCCCGGTGACGCCGGACATCGCCTCCGAAATGGAGGGCATGTCACCCGAGGATGTCGCCGCGTACCGACGGGTGCAACTCGGTGATGCGGGCGCCCGATCCAAGAATACGCCACCAAGACCGGGGCAAACCAACCGAGCCGGCAACGCGCCCGCAGCGAAGAAGACGCGCGCGGCCGCACGGCAGCCGATTCGAAAGGACGCCGCAGATCGGGACTCCCGAAGGCGCGGAGGTCCGCCCAAGGCGACCGCGACGGGCGAGGGCGCGGAGATTGAGCTGCGCAAGCCGCAGCCGCCCAAGATCCAAGAACCTGATCCCGAGACGCCCGCCGCGTCGCAGGAAACAAGCGAAACGCCGACCCCCGCGGCGGCGGAAGGCGGCGACTCGGATACGGTCACCCGCAAGAGATCGCCCGGAAGGCGCCGCGGAGGAAAGAGGCGGCGCGAGTCTCGGGGTCAACGGGAAGAGCGACCGCAACCTGAAGCGGTCAACGAGCAACCCGAATCCAAGCCGCAGCCCGAATCCAAGCCGCAGCCCGAATCCGAGCCGCAATCCGAGTCCAAGCAGCAGCCCGAAGCCAAGCCGCAATCCGAGTCCAAGCAGCAGCCCGCGAGACCGGCAACGGGCCAGCCCAAGCCGCGCATCGGAAACGGGCGGGAGATGATCGTCAACGAGGCCAGCAGCGACGAGTGCCGCATCGCCATCCTCTTCGAGCGGAAACTCGAGGAGTTCTTCATCGAGCGTAGCAGCTCGCTCTCGCACGTCGGGAACATCTACAAGGGCGTCATCACCAACGTCGAGTCCAGCATTCAGGCCGCGTTTATCGATTTCGGTCTCCCCAAGCACGGCTTCCTGCATATCTCCGATGTGCAGCCACAGTACTTCTCGGATCGCAGCGCCGAGCGAGAGGGCGTCGGGCAGAAGGTCCCGCGTCGGGATCGCCCGCCGATCCAGAAGTGCTTCAGAAAAGGCCAGGAGGTCATCGTCCAGGTCATCAAGGAGGGGGTCGGCACGAAGGGTCCAACGCTGTCGACATACCTGTCGATACCCGGAAGCTACCTCGTGATGATGCCCGGCATGACGAGGCTCGGCGTCTCCCGCAAGATCGAAGACGACGAGATTCGCCGCACCATGCGGGGCGTACTCTCCGAGCTGGATCTGCCGAACGACATGGGGTTCATTCTCCGTACGGCCGGCGAGGGGCGTACCAAACGCGATCTGCAACGCGATCTCAACTACCTCCAACGGCTGTGGAAAATGGTCGTTCAGCGGGTTCGCACGACGAAGGCGCCCGCGTCGCTGTACCACGAATCGGATCTGATCACACGCACGATTCGCGACGTCTTCACCAGCGATTTCGACCGCATCATCGTGGACAGCGAGGACACCGCCAAGCGCGCCCGCGACTTCCTGCGCATCGCGATGCCGCGTACCCCGCAGGGCATCGTGGAAGTGTACGACGGGCATGTTCCGATCTTCCACTACTACGGCATCGAGGACCAGATCGAGGCCATCCACTCGCGGCACGTCAAGCTGAGCGGTGGCGGGAGCATCGTGATCGATCAAACCGAAGCGCTCGTTGCCATCGACGTGAACAGCGGGCGGCTGCGCACCGCCGAGGGCGAAGAGGAGACGGCGTATCAGACGAACATGCAGGCCGCCACTGAAATAGCCAGGCAACTGCGCCTGCGCGATCTCGGCGGGCTCGTTGTCTGCGACTTCATCGACATGCGCTACGACCGCCACAAACGCGAAGTCGAACGCGCCCTCCGCGACCAACTGAAGAAGCACAAGGAGCGCGCCCGCATCTTGCGAATGAGCCAGTTCGGACTCATCGAATTGACCCGTCAGCGCCAAGGCCCGTCCATCAAGGGCGGCATCTATACCGACTGCCCACACTGCAAAGGCAGCGGTCTGGTCAAGACGCCGGAGTCGATGACCCTGCACGTCCTGCGCAACATCCAAAAGGCCATCTACCACGACAACATCGTCGGACTCACCGTTACGGTGTCTGCCGATGTCGCCTTCGAGTTGCAGAACCGCAAGCGCGCCGTCATACACATGCTCGAAAGCGACACCGGCAAGAGAATCAACATCCGTAGCGACGCGACTTACACGTGGGACCGACAGGACTACAGCGCCGAAGACACACACGGCCGCATCACGAGGCTGTTTACCGAAGCGGATTGATACTCAGCCGCCCGTTGCCAACCGCGTGGCCATGTGAACGACTCGGCACGAGGCCTTACTCGCGCGCGCCTTGCCGCCACCAGCTGGTCGGGAGTGTCGGGCGGTGACTCTCCCGCGCCGGCGGCGGCATTCGCCCGTCGACCCGGGGTCGCGCGAGACGGCATCGCGAAAACGACTCCCGACCCCGTATCGCCAAGCTCGTCCAGCGTGCAACGACCGAGGTGCTCAACGCCGTCTACGAGACCGATTTCCTCGGGTTTTCGTATGGATTCCGGCCCAAACGCAGCCAGCACATGGCACTCGATGCGCTGGCGGTCGGTATCCAGACGCGGAA
>JAJDDR010000161.1 GCA_029260255.1 Phycisphaerae bacterium | reverse complement strand
GAAGCACATCCCAATACGCGGTGTCTGACAAGATCGAGATCGAGAACAACGGGATCATCGATAGTTTCGATTCCTCTTCGGGTGCGTACGGCGGGGCCAACGTTTCGAGCGCTGCCGTTATCTCGACGAACGCGACCGGCGACGACAGGATCAGGGTCAAGGACAACGGGATTGTCCGAGGGATCGCTCAGGTGGGTGCCGGCGGCGACCCCGCGCAGGTGATTGATCTCCAAGACAGCGGGTCCATCACCGGGAGCACGTCGGCACTGGCGGCTGCGGTGAGCGTGCCATCTTCGATTTCCGCTCCTTCCGGTACGGGATCGAGCCAAGGGACGGTGAGTATCTCCAGCGGAACCACAGTTTGGTCATCCAACCAGCATTTCGACGAGCTCACTGTCGAAAACTCAGCAGTCATCAAGATCAACGGCAGTGTGACGGTCTATGTCGAAGATGAGTTGGAGTTCAAGGACAGTGCGCAGTTGCAGCTATTGCCGGGCGCTTCGCTTACGCTGTACGTCGTGGACGACATGAAGGTCAAGAGCGATGCTCTGGTAAACGTTAACACAGCCGATCCTTCGGTGTTCACCGTTTACCTGGGCGGTGATGGTAGCGGCGGAAGTGGCAGTGACTCCGACGACAGCGGCGGCGACTCCGACGATGGCGGAAGCGAATCCGAAGCCGATGGTGACATGAAAGTCGAGGGGAGCGGCCAGATCTACGCCACGGTCACCTCGGCGGGAGGGGAGTTGAGCATCGAAGACAACGGTCAGTTCTACGGGGCGTACCACGGAAACAGGATCACCGTGAAAGGCTCCGGTCAGCTACATGCGGATCTTGCTTCTGCACTCTCCGGAGGAGGTGGCGGAGCGAGCTACACCTACCAGGTAGCGTGGCAGGAAACGCCGTAGGCTCACGAGCCGGCGGCGATCTTCGAAATCGTCATGATCGGTAGCAGCAGGGCGATCGCGATGCCGCCGACGATGACACCCATGTCGGTGATCATGAGCGGCTCGATCATTTGAGTCACGGTCTTGATCGTCGCACGCAGCTCTTCGTCCAGGAAGTCGCACAGGCGAATCAGAACGGTACCAAGTTGCCCGGACTTCTCACCGGCTTCAACCATTTGCACGATGGGACGCGGGATCAATGGGCTGTCCAGGAGCGGTGAACTGAGCTGGTCGCCCTGGTGCAGACGCCCGGAGACCTCCGACCACAGTTGCTCGAAATAGTGGTTG
Source organism: Phycisphaerae bacterium (assembly GCA_029260255.1). GTDB lineage: Bacteria > Planctomycetota > Phycisphaerae > UBA1845 > UBA1845 > OFTM285. Next base: position 6,348 of record JAJDDR010000161.1, on the reverse strand, counting down.
GGCGACAGGGCACGTGTTATGGCCACCGCCTCCAACATGGACACTCCCGAGTCCACCAGGATGCCCAAGACCCTGAAGCTGGAAGTGACATACGATTTCTGGAGCATGCCCCCTATCAGCGGGATGCGTAATTGAAGCCAATGGGCCCTGGACCTCGTCGCTTGCGCCCGGAAAAACCACGTCACAAAGACGGCGGCCGCGATGGACCCACCGAGCAGGATAATCCAATTGCCTACCAACCACCCCGTGACGGACATGAGCACGATCGTGGGCAGGGGGAGGGTTGCCTCCTTGCCGGCGTAGATGGTGAGAAACCGTGGGAGCACAAACGTCATCAGGAAGATGGTGACGCCCGTCGCGGCGACCGCGAGGACAAATGGGTACGTCAGCGCCGACTTGACCTTCTTGCGTATGTCGCGTCGTGCAGTGAGGTAGTCCGCACAGCGGTGCAGCATCGGCCCCATGGTGCCCGAGACCTCCGCCGCGCGCAGCAGGTTGACGTAGAAATCGCCGAATACTTTGGGATGTTCGGCGAGCGCGCCCGAGAACGACGAACCTGATTCCACGCTCCGAAGAACCTTCTTGAGAACCGATTGGAAGCGACCGTGCGACGTCTGCGTGGCGCTGGCGTGGATCGCATCGGCCAGTGAGACTCCGGTCTCCACCATGATTGAGAGTTGCGAGAAGAAGTAGATGAGTTCCTCCGGACGGACCCGCCCGCCTCCGAACGCGATCACCTCGGCCGCGTCTTGGTCGACCCGCTCGGCCAGTTGGCGTAGCAGGACAACATACTTGCCGTCGGACCGAAGGAGCTTCGCCGCCTCGGCCTGTGATGCGGCGGTGAGCTCACCCTTCAGGGATGCGCCGGATGAGTCTCGTGCAATGTAGTTGAAACGGGCCATCGCCTACTCCCAGGGTCTGCGTGACGGGCTTGTGCGGGCGCCGACTGGTTGGGCGACCGGGACGTCCTTCGCAGCCGCCGCCACACGCTCGCCCGCCGATCCGGACTGGGCAAGCATTCGCTCGAGTCGCTCTGTGTTGGCGGCCCTGGCGAGGGCTGCCTTGTGGCTTATTTGACCGGCGCGGACGAGATCGGCGATCGCGGCGTCCAATGTCTGCATGCCGTACTGCCCGCCCGTCTCGATCATTCCGTCGATTAGGTGCGTGTTGTTGTCGCGGATTGCACGTCCGATGGCCGGCGTCTTGATCATGATCTCGACGGCCGGCGCCATTCCTCCGTCCCGTTCATCGTTGAACAGAGTCTGGCATACGATGGCCTTGAGCATCGCACTGAGCTGGACTCGGACCTGTTCCTGGCGTTGTGAGTCAAACGCGTCCACGATGCGCTCGATGGTCTGTGCGGCGGCGTTCGTGTGCAGTGACGCCAGCACGAGGTGCCCGGTTTCGGCGGCGGTGAGCGCGGCGGAGATGGTCTCGAGATCGCGCATCTCGCCGACAAGGATGACATCGGGTTTCTGGCGGACAACGTGACGCAGTGCGTCGGCGAACGACGGGGAATCTTCGCCTATCTCACGCTGCCCTATGATCGAACTCTTGTTCGTGAACCCGAACTCGATGGGGTCTTCGAGCGTGATGATGTGTGCGTGACGCTCTTGGTTGATACGCTCGACCAACGCCGCCAGTGTGGAGCTTTTTCCCGAACCGGTAGGCCCGGTCACCAGGACCAACCCGCGCGGAAGGTCCGCGAGCTCCGCCAATTGCGGTGGCAGCTTCAGTTGGTCCAACTGCGGAATCTCGGAGTTGATGATACGCACCGCCACCGCGAGCGACCGGCGTTGATAGTGGATGTTGATACGGCAGCGACCCAGGTCGGCGTGGCCGTACGAAAGATCCAGATCCCGGTACTCCTCGAGCCGTTCGCGCTGCTGCTCGGTGAGGAACCCGTGGACCATCGCCATCAGATCGGACGCGCTCAGCGGGTCGTCGGTCATGGCACGCAAGTGCGTGTTGACATACGCACTGGGCGGCGCGCCGGCCACCAGCAACACGTCCGACGCGCCGGCGTGCTTGGCGGCGACCAATACGGACAGCAGATCGTCACCCTTGTTCATGAGCGTTTCCCCGATGTTCCGATTCCGACCGGCGGTGATAGCGCGTGGCACTGTCTCGCACATTCATGATACGCAGTTCCTATCCCGCGGTGGCGCGAAGCACCTCCTCGACGGTTGTTTCTCCCTCACGTACCTTGTCGAACCCCGCGTCCTGCAATGTCCGCATTCCCAGCGACTTCGCCTTCGTGCGGATTGCTCCCAAAGAGCCGTCCGACGCGATCGCGTCGCGCAACTCGTCGTCAGGGATCAGAAGCTCGTAGATGCCGGATCGCCCCTTCATTCCGCGCTGGCCGCAGTGCGAACATCCGCGCCCTTCATGAACGTGTTCGAGTGTCACTCCCAATCGCTCTGCGCTGTGCAGGGCGGCGGGCGACGGCGTAGTCTTGCATTTGCACTCCGGGCAGATCGTGCGTATGAGCCGTTGCGCGAGGATCGCAACCAACGACGCGCTGATCAAGTAAGGCTCGACCTGCAGATTGCGCAGCCGCGTGATGGCGCTGGCTGAATCGTTGGTATGCAACGTGGACAGTACGAGGTGCCCGGTGAGGGCGGCCTGAACGGCGGTGCGGGCGGTCTCCGGATCGCGAATCTCGCCGAGCATGATGACGTCCGGGTCCTGCCGCAACAGCGAGCGCAGCACGTTGGCAAAGCTGAGATTGATCCGCTCATGAACCTGAAACTGGTTCACTCCGGGAATCTGGAATTCGACCGGGTCCTCCACCGTGCAGATGTTGATCGCCGGGTCGTTGATCTGGTTTAGAACGGCGTACAGGGTGGTGCTTTTTCCGCTGCCCGTCGGGCCGGTAACCAGGATGATGCCGTGCGGCTTGCGCACCTCGCGAGTGAACGCATCATAGACCGGGCGCGACAGTCCGAGTTGCTCAAGGCTCACCATTGCGTTGCGCGTATCGATCACGCGGATGACCACCTTCTCTCCGAACTTGTTGGGAAGCGTGGACACGCGCAGATCGACCCGACTCCCCTCGATCGAAACGCTGATTGCCCCGTCCTGCGGGAGGCGGCGTTCGGAGATGTCCAGCCCGGCCATGATCTTGATGCGTGATACGATCGCCGGCTGCATCTGGTACGGGGGGGAGAGTTTCTCCGCCAGGGCGCCATCGACGCGGTAGCGCACCCGCAGTGCGCGGTCGTCCGGCTCGATGTGGATATCGCTCGCACCCTCGCGCACCGCCGAGTAGATCACGCGGTTGACGAGTTGAACCACGGGAGCGTCGCCGTCCTGTGATTCCATATCGGTTGCATCGATCGTATTCCGAAGGTCGGCCGGACCGCCTTCCGTTGCGGGGTCGCTCGTGAAGTAGTCTGCGACGGCCAGACCCTCTAATCCCTGCTGGCGCACCTTCAACATCGCTTCGATGTCAGACCGTACGGCGGCGACGATCTGCACCGAGCAACCTGCCACCTGCGATGCCTCTTCAACGAGGAAAACATCCGACGGCTCCGTGACGGCCAGCGTGAGGACGTTGTCCACCTTGAACATCGGCAGCACGACGTGGCTGTCGACGAACTCCCGCGGCAGAATGTCCGTGATCTCGGGATCGAACAGGTTCAGCGCGAGGCGGACGAACGGAACGCCGTAGGTGCATGCCAGCGCCTCGGTCACCTGAACGCTCGTGCAGAAGCCCAGCTCGACGATGATCTCGCCGAGTAGTTTGCGTTCGGTACTTTGTTTCTGGAATTCGAGGGCCTCGGTGACCTGTTCGCGCGTGATGATCTTCTGGTCGACGAGAACCTCGCCGACTGGCTTCGGGCGCACAACTGCAGTGGGTTGGTTCATCGCGGTGCGCTACGCAAAACTCTTCAGGGTCTCATCGAGCTGTTCATACTGTTCAAACTGACGATCCAACCGGGTGACCTCGAGGACCTTCTTCAGCGTGGGCGATAGCTTGCACAGCTTGATCATCCCCAGTTTCTCATCGCACTCGCGTTTAAGCCACGTGAGCGATTCGAGACCACCACTGTCGATCGTGGACACGCCTCCCAGATCCACCGCGAAGTCGCGACCATCCTTGGCGAGAGCGCGCTCCACAAGACTGCGGAACTGTGCGACATGAGCGCCGCTCAGGTCGGCATCCACCGTCACGATGCAGACTGCTCCTTCCTGGGCGCTGGTCATGCTCACCGTGACCTCTCCCGGTTCCGGTAAGGCCGACGGCGGTTGGGCTGACGGGCAGGTTCTCCGGAATCGTCAATCCGCGCCGCGCTGATCAACTCGGGCGGCCCGCTCGTCCGGGCGAATCGCGGGTCGATTTGAACCGCTTTGTTGTAGTGCGCTTCAACGATGGAACGGTCGCGACCGGAGTCCTCCAGCACCCAGCCGAGAACGAGGTGCGCGAGCGGGTCCTCGGAGTCAATGGCCAAAGCCCGTCGCAACGAATCGTCGGCCGCTGTGAGATCGGCCTGCTTCCAGCAGACGAATCCGCGAAGCAAATGCGCCGCACCGTCTTCGGGGCGGAGCTGCGCGAATCGATCCGCGCTCCGACGGGCAATCGTCCAATCCTCCATCATCGTCGCGGCGCGAGCAAGTAGCACCCAACTCGTTGCGCCGTCAGGATGCGCACTCACCTGATCGCGCAATAGGGATGCGGCCTTCTCGTACCGCGCGGTCGCCAGGTAGCTGGAACACAACGCGTTTACCACCGAGGGCGGCGCGTCGCGGTGCGCATCGACGTGAGGACGCAGAAGGGCCACGGCTTGCGCGTGCCGTCCCGCCTCGGTCAGCATCCGGCCGAGATCCTCGACCAGCATGGCGCATCGTTCACCATCTGTCGCACTTCCGGGTGAGCACCCGCTGCGCTCCAGCGCCAGCGCGAGGTTGTCCAGTGCCCTGTCACGGTGTCCCGCGAGCAGGTAGATCTGCGCGAGCAGAGTCTCCATGGTGCCGTCAGAGTCGAAACGCGCCGTATTGGCAGTCACCAGCGCCAGCGCGTCGTCGGTATGACCCATGGTGGTGAGGCATTCGGCTTCCGCGACCACGTACTCCGGAACGCCGGCGTCCAGATCGCGGGCCCGCCGGTAGTGAGCCAGGGCGGCGTCCAACCGCTCCGTCCGCTCCGCGATCACACCGAGCGTGTAGTCGATTTCGGCGTTCCGCGCGTCGCAGAGTTTTGCCTGCTCCGCCGCCTCGCCAGCGGACACGAACTTCCCTTGCTCCAGGTAGCAGTGCGCGAGCAGCAGGAACTGGTCCGCAGACGCGGGATCGATGGCGATGGCGTCATTGACGGTCTCGATGGCGTCCGCGACGCGCCCGCCTTCGTACTGCTGAGTCGCGAGCTGAAACTTCACGCGTCCCCGTACGTGATTCCAGCGTTGATTCGCCTGGATCGTCCGCTGCGCGTGAGACGAACATCCCGCGGGAGAAAACGCCAGAAACAAGATAGCGACGGCGACGAGACGCGCGACCAGAAACATGACAGAACGCGGTCGTGCTTCACTTCGGGGCATCGTTCGACGCTCCTTTCTCGACGCTGCCGGTGATTTCCGGAACGCCGCGTCCGTCCGACGGCGGCAGGTCCTGCGAGCCCATGATGAGCCGGTGGATGAAGTCGCGCGTCAACGAACCATCGTCTTCCCGCTCGCGGCGGGCCAGAATCTCCTCCTGCAATTCGATCGCCGGCAGAAAGCTCGGGTTGTTGTGCAGCGCCATCCGAACGTCCCACATCGCCCACGTGGAATCACCGCGGGCAAAGTGCTCGCGGGACTTCCTGTAGTGCGACTGGGCCAATCGCTCCCGGCCGTGCAACATCATGTGCCGCCGAACGCCGACACGCAGACGCTCGACATCCTGGAGTGCTTTCTCTCCCGCAGCCGCGTACGCGTCCTGATCGTCCACGATGTGAACCGTGAGGAGGATGATCACTTCCTGGCGAACCACCTGATCGCGCCGGCCCTGAAAGAGGGGTCCGACGACGGGCACGTCTCCCAGAAGGGGCAATTGACTCCTCGTGTCGGTGGTCACCTCGCGGAACAAGCCGCCGATGAGGATCGTCTGTCCGTCGCGGACGATCACGTTCGTGGTCACCTCTGTGGTTTGTTCGGACGGCAGCCCGTTCACAACCGTCCCCACGCTGTCCTCGGGGTGCAACTCCATCCGAACGAGTCCGTTCTTTCCGATGAACGGGCGGAAGATCAGTTGCGTTCCGGTCTCGAGAAACTCGACGTTTTGAACCGCCTGGGTCTCCGTCACGGTGGTCGTCAAGTATCCGTCACGGCGACCGACGATCACCTGGGCGCGATGTCTGTTGAGTGCCAGCAC
>JAJDDR010000017.1 GCA_029260255.1 Phycisphaerae bacterium | reverse complement strand
CTGAAAGTGCAGGTGGTAAGTACGGGGCTGCCGCCGGTGACGTTCTGTATCCCACCCCCTGACCCGGCCGTGTTCCCGGTGAAGGTGCAGTTGGCCAGCGTCGGGCTGCTGCCGCTGGTGTTGTCCATCCCGCCGCCGCCGTTGTCGGCCGAGTTCCCGCTGAAGGTGCAGTTGGTCAGCGTCGGGCTGCTGTAGCCGTCGTTGTACATCCCGCCGCCACTCGCCGCCGTGTTGCCGCTGAACGTGCAGTTGGCCAGCGTCGGGCTGCTGTCGTAGTCGTTGCACATCCCGCCGCCACGCCGCGCTGTGTTGCCGCTGAACGTGCAGTTGGTCAGCGTCGGGCTGCCGAAGTAGTTGTACATCCCGCCGCCGTACGTGCGGGCCGAGTTGCCGCTGAAGGTGCAGTCGGTCAGCGTCGGGCTGCTCTGGTAATTGTACATCCCGCCTCCGCTGCTGTAGCGGGCCGAGTTGTCGATGAACGTGCAGTTGGTGAGTACGGGGCTGCTGCCCCCGTGGTTGAGCATCGCGCCCCCGAAAATCGCCGAGTTGCCGCTGAACGTGCAGTTGCTCAGTGTCGGGCTGCTGGACCGGCTGTTGTGCATCCCGCCACCGACCACAGCCGAGTTCCCGCTGAACGTGCAGTTGGTCAGCGTCGGCCTGCTGCCGGAGTTGTACATCCCGCCGCCGCGATCGTAGTTCTCCTGACCGGGGCTGTCCGCGTTGCCTGATGCGATCGTGAACCCGTCGAGGACGGCCGTCTCATTTGTGTCGTTGCCGGTTACGACGTGGTAGCTGTTCTCGTCGTTGTTCTGCCTGATGATGCAGAAGCCGTCGATGCAGCGTCCACCGAACGTGTCGCAATCGGGCGAATCCTGGGTGCACGAAACCGGTGCGTCATCGCCGAGCAGGTCGCCGGTGAGGATGGTCTTGTACAAGTCGATGTCGCGTTCGTCGGGATCACCGCCGGCACAATCGCCGCCGGGGCAGCCACGATAGCCGCCGTACAACGCCACGCCGCTGATGAGTTGCAACGTCTCGGTGCGCTCGCCGGGCGTGACGTTTCCGGCTTCGTCCTGGTCGGGCTTGTAGGTTCCGCCGGCCACATGGATCTCCGTGCCGGCGACCGCCCCGATCAGGGCATCCTGGAGATACCGGTGCGCATTTGCCCAGCTCAGGCCGTCGCCACCTGGGGAGGCGTCGTCATGCACGTAAAGCACGGTCTGCCCGGAGGCAGCGGAGACAATGACACCCCAAGCCAAAATGAGAATCGCACGTGTGGTGATCTTCGTTACAGGCACTTTCCGCTCCTTTCAAACGCATGGCTCACGCGGGCCGACACGAGATCGACGCGCGCGGGCCCACCGAACCGCAGCCTCTATCCTCTTTGGCGCTGTAAGAGGGGCGACCTGCACGCGCGGCCACCGGTTTTCTTCGGGATCGAGAGGCGTTAAACTGGCGTTGTAGGCGGCGGACGGAGCTAGATTCGGCCAGCGATCGGCGTGGCTGGGCGGGTTTAGCATGAACGATATGGACGAAATGCTCCTCACAAGGGCTGCCAAGGGCGATGACGCCGCCCTTGCAGACCTGCTTGTTCGGCAGGACGGCCATCTAAGGCGGCGACTTGCTGGACGAGTGCCCAAGAGACACCGTGGCGCGTTCGATGAGTCCGACGTGCTTCAGGTGACCTATCTCGAAGCCTTCCTGCGAATTGCCCAGTTTAACGGGGGCGACCTTGCCACCTTCAGAGCCTGGTTAACGCGGGCGGCCGTCAATAACCTCAGCGATGCGATTCGGGAGCTGGAGCGTGACAAACGCCCACCTCGAGAGCGACGAGTATTCCTCCCGTCCGGCGAGGACTCCTGCACCGTGCTGTTGGCCGCCTTGGCCGAATCCGGTACGACGCCGACCCGTCACGCGTCGCGAAACGAGGCTCGTGCGGTCATCGAGGCAGCGCTCACCGACCTGCCGCCCGATTACGCCAAAGTAATCCGGCTCTACGATTTGGAGTGCCGCTCGATCGGGGAGACCGCCGAGACCCTCAACCGCACGCCTGGCGCGGTGCACATGCTCCGAGCGCGGGCTCACGAGCGGCTGGCGGAGTTGCTCGGCGGCCCCTCACGGTTTTTCAGCCAAACCGCGTGAAGGCCAGCCCACGGGAATCGCCAACAGTATGGGTGACCATGCATGACTGACGATCAGCCCATCGGAAACGCCAACTCGAACGAGTCAGGCCGCGCGCTCGTCGAATACGCCCGCAGCCAAGCGGAGAAAGCGCGAAGAGTCGGTAAGGGCGAGCCCAAGGTCCTTCCGCCACTCGGTTCCTTCCCAGGTTACGTCATCGTCGACGAAATCCACCGCGGAGGTCAGGGCGTCGTCTACGACGCTGTGCACGAAGAGACGGCGGAACGGGTCGCTCTGAAAGTACTGCGGGAAGGATTGTTCGCGGGCCCCACGGACAAGGCACGCTTCGAGCGGGAGATCGAGGTTCTTCGCCAACTGGATCATCCGGGCATCACGACGATTCGCGACAGCGTGGTCGCCGACGGTCGCTACTACCTGGTCACCGACTTCATCGATGGCACCCCGCTTGATGATTATGTCAAACGGGCGGCACTTTCCGGGAAGACCTTGTTGAGCGTATTCGGAGACATCTGCGACGCCGTGAATGCAGCCCACGTTCGCGGCGTGATCCATCGCGACTTGAAGCCTGGGAACATCCGCATCGATACCGAGGGCCATCCGCACGTGTTGGACTTCGGTCTGGCCAAAATCGTCGAGGGAGACGAGACCACAGGAACCAGCGGACAGGCCAAGACGATTGCGGGCCAATTCATCGGTTCGCTGCCTTGGTCCAGCCCGGAACAGGCGCGGGGTGAAGCCGATCAGGTGGACGTTCGCACCGATGTGTATGCACTGGGCGTCGTGCTTTATCAGATGCTGACCGGTCGCTTCCCGTACGATGTCCTTGGTTCGATGGGCGACAGTTTGCACAACATCCTGCACGCCGAACCGGTTCGACCCAGCTCCATCTCGCGACTCGTGGACGATGAGCTGGAGACGATCATTCTCAAGTGCCTTCAGAAGGTGCGGGAGCGTCGGTACGGTAGCGCCGGCGAGTTGGCGAGGGATGTCCGGCGCTACCTTGACGGCAAACCGATCGAAGCCAAGGGCGACAGCGGCTGGTACGTCTTCCGCAAGTTCGTGAGCCGTCATCCGACCTTAATCGT
>JAJDDR010000160.1 GCA_029260255.1 Phycisphaerae bacterium | reverse complement strand
TTTCCTTGTCCTGCGGGCAATCCAGCGTCACGCGCAGCGGCAGGCTCGCATCGCCGTTCGCGCCGTAGTCGGGAAACTTGGCGAACACCCATCGTTCCTCGCGTTGCTCGCCGCGCTCGATGACGACCAACGCGGCCGGGTTCACGCGTTTGTCGGACTGGTTGGTGGGTTCCTTGGTGCGGTTGTCGATGGCGAAGTGCGGGTGAAACTCCTTGACCCGTACCGTGTAGGGTGTGTCGGCCAGTCGGCTCACGGTGCCGGGGGTGGCGGGGATGGTGACGGGGTTCGCCTGCTTGGGGGCGTTGATAATCAGCGTCGGGTCTCGCGTCAGCTCGTCGCGGAACAGCTTGAAGAGATCATTACGCTGGGCGTTGCTTTCGAGCGTCTGGTAACGCCACGTTCCGATGTAGCTGACCAGCCGGTCCCGCGCCGGATCACCCGCGACCAACCAGCGTTGCATGGACTGTTTGACGCCGTCGATGGAGAGTTCGATGGCGCATGGCCCGCTCCCGTCTGCGCTCGGTGCGGCGGATTGATCGAGGACCGCCCTGGGGATGTACTCCTTGATGCGTATCGGCGCCAGCGGTGCTGGCATGGCGACGACCTGGTCCAGCGTGGCCGGCGCGTCGGCGGCGTCTATTCTGACCTGTTCCCGTACGACGATCGGATCGGTATTCGTGTTGATCCGGCATTGCAGGAAGAACTGCCGGCCCGGGATGGGGGGGTGTGCGCCATGGCCGGCGGGGGGCGTAGCGAACGCGGCGGCTCCGGGGAGCATCGCCACCGACCAGAGATACGCTTTCCAACGAAGTACGCTCATCGTACCTGCAATACCTACGCGAAGATCGGCGGACGTGCAACGGCTACTTCGATCGCGCCGCGTCCTCCGCCGGTCGGGACACGCCGAGTTCGTCCAGCTTTCGATACAGGCTGGACAGCCCGATGCCCAACGCCTCCGCCGTGGCAACTTTGTTGTAGTCGTTGGCGGCGAGCACCTTGATAATGTGCTGCCGCTCGAACTCCCGCGTCGCGGCGCGCAGGTTGCGCACGGTGTCGGGCGCGGTTTCATGCGACTCCACGGCAATAGGCAGATCGTCCACGCCGACGGTCTTGTTGCCGGCGAAGATCAGGGCGCGTTCGACGACGTTTTCGATCTCGCGCACGTTCCCGCGCCACTGGTGTCGGCACATGACGTCGATGGCCTGGTCGTCAAGGCCTGGGCAGTTGCAGTTGAGTTCCCGATTGTACTTGGTCACGAAATGAGCGATGAGCGCCGGGATGTCCTCCGGTCGATCGCGCAGCGGCGGAATCGTGATGCGGACGACGTTGAGGCGGTAGTAGAGGTCTTCGCGGAACTCGCCGGCTTCGACCGCCTTTTCGAGGTCACGGTTGGTGGCGGCGACCAGCCGGATGTTGACCGGACGCGGGCGGTTGTCGCCGACGCGTGTGATAGCTTTCTCCTCGATGGCCCGCAGCAGCACCGATTGGCTCTTGAGCGGCAGATTGCCGATTTCGTCGAGGAAGAGCGTTCCCCCGTTGGCTGCTTCGAAGTATCCGGTGTGATCCGAATCGGCGCCGGTGAACGCGCCGCGTTTGTATCCGAAGAACTCGCTTTCGAGCAGTGACTCGGTGAGGCCTCCACAGTTGACCGGAATGAACGGCTTGTCCTTGGTCATCCCGCCGTAGTGCAGCGCCCGTGCGAGGACCTCCTTTCCGGTACCGCTGTCGCCGCAGATGAGCACGTTGCTCATGATGCGGGCGATGCGTCTCACCGTGTCGAGGATCGAGATCATGGCCTGCGACTTTGCGATGATGTTCGAGAAGTCGTAGGGCTGCCGGACCTGCTGTCGCAATAGCTTGTTTTCTTTGACGAGATCGTCGTGTGCCAGGAGGCGCTTGAGCTTGAAGATGACCTCATCGAAAATGAGCGGCTTGCAGATGTAGTCGCTGGCACCTTTCTTCATCGCCTCGACGGACGTTTCGACTTCGCCGAAGGCGGTGATGACGACGATGGTCGCGTCGGGCGCAAGCTTGCGGGCGTGGTCGATGAGGTCCATGCCGCTGATGCCGGGCATACGCAGATCCGTGATCATCGCGTCGATGTCGTTGTTTCTGAGCGCCTTGAGCGCCTCGTTTCCATCCGGGCAGGCGATGACCTCAAATCCTTCCTCGCGGATCACCTGCGCAAGGTTGCACCTGAGTGTTTCTTCGTCGTCGGCAAGTAGTACGGTCTGCCCAGTCATGGCTCTACTCCGGTGGATGGTCCAGTATCGGCAGGTGTACGGTAAAGACGGTCCCCCGACCCTCGGCAGGGCGGAACTCGATCGTCCCGCCGTGCTTCTGGATGATACCGTAACTCACGCTCAGCCCCAAGCCGGTTCCGTGACCAACCTCCTTGGTTGTGAAAAAGGGTTCGAAAACTCGGCGTCCCGTCTCCTCCGCGATGCCGCAGCCCGTGTCCTCGATGCGGATGTCGATCGCGCGGCGCGTCGCCTTCGCGTCAACGCGCAGAGTGCCACCGTCCGGCATCGCGTCGAGCGCGTTGAGTAGCAGGTTGATGAGCACCTGTTGCAGCTCCCCCCGGAGGGCGAGCGTCCGCGAGCGTATGTTGGGCGGAGTGAACGCGACGTCCACGTTTTTGGCGCGCCGGTCGAAGCTGATCAGGCGCACCGCCTCCTCCAGTGTCTGCCCGACGTCAACGTGTTCCCAGTGCGCGTCGACCGGTCGCGCCAGACTGACGAGCTGGCGTACGATCGTCGAGATCCGGCGGATATGCGTCTGGATCAGGTCGAGTTGGTGACGCGGGGGTTGGGACGTCTTGCCGCGTTTGAGCATCTGAACGATGGCGGAGATGCTCGAAAGCGGATTGCCCACCTCGTGGGCGACTCCGGAGGCCATCTGGCCTATGGCGACCATTTTCTCCTTCTCGACCATCTGGGCGCGCATGCGGCTGACCTGCCGCGCTTTGTTCTCCAGAAGGAATAGCATGGTGTTGAAGCTCTCACCCAACTCGGTGAGCCTGTCCGGGCACGACCGGCGGTAGATGTCACAACTGCGGCACTGCTGGACCGACGGCGCGATGCGGCCATCGACC
>JAJDDR010000159.1 GCA_029260255.1 Phycisphaerae bacterium | reverse complement strand
CCACTGGCCATGCAGAAGCTCTACGGCGAGCCCGCGAAGGCCGGCGAGCCACTCACGGCGTTCACACTCGCTCGGCAGTACGGCATCCTCGCGTTCTGCTGCCTCTTGGAGACCGTCAAGCCCAAGTTGACCATGCGCGAGTTCTCCGAGAAATTTCCCAGACTCGCCGAAGGCAACAAGTTGCCCCAGGATTTTTACTACGTCGACAAGGACGACAGCCCGCAACGTCTTGGGTACATTTATGTGGATCACGGCCGTACCGCTCGGCGCGTGTACGTGCGCTACCGCGACATCGTCGCTAAGCGTTTCAAGTTGCCCGCATGGCGACAGGAGGTCATCAACCGGGACCGATTCATCGTGGCCGTCGTCACCGCCAAGCCGGAGAAGAAGAGACGCATCGAGGAGGTCTTTCGTGAGCAACGTCCGAAGGTTCCGTACCGTATCGAGGTGGTACAGGACCTGATTCACTTGATCTAGAGAAGATCATGCGCCCCAAAGTGCCCAACACAGGCATCGAAATCACCCCTATCGGCCTCCGCCCCAACGTCGCCACCACGCGTGACCCACTCAACTTCACCGCTTTGCCGCCATCAGATGGACTGGAACTCGACTACCGCCCTGGCGGTCCGCCCCGAAGATCATTCGCGGCGATCGTCATACCGAACCTGATCATTGCGTCGATTGTGGGCTTCGCCATCTTAGCCGTGCTTCGCACCGCCGGCTTGTTCCACATCCTCACGTCTCCTTTTGCCCTCGCGTGTGTCGTCGTGGTCTGTTCAATCGGAGCGCTGTATCGTTACTTGCGCGAGGCGGAGTATTACGCGTGGATCGCATGGCTAGTGGCCGGTCCAACAATCTGGTTCCTCATTATTTTGACCCGTGGCGCAGGGCAGTTCCTGCTTTGCCTGCCACCGATCATCCTGGCAGTGTACGTTGCCCATTCCGTCGTACGGCACTACGGAGCGTGGACGCACGCCAACCCACACCTATCGCGAAAGGACCGTCTCGCTTGGCTCCAAATATGGGAACCCCTTACCTACGCCGAGTTGGGCGCATCGCCCGAGCGACTAGCCGTTACCGCTGAACGAGCCGAGCGCCGGCGCTATCGTTATGGTTTCGCGGTGGTGGCGTTTGCGGCCGGGATTGCGCTGTTGACCTACACTGCCCATCGCCCGTTCGCCGGCATGGTCGCCCTGACCTTATTTGTTGTGGTACTCCTTCTCTACGGCGTGATCAACATCGTAGACTATCGTAACGGGCCCATATCACTGTGGACAAGCCTCGCATGCTGTTGGCGCGCGGTACTTTCATGGGCGACTTACAACTACCAAGGCTTGCATGCTCCCGGTGTATTTCAGAGCCCATGTGGTGACGATCTCCGACGGCGTACGCTGGTTTTCGTCGTGGTTGCAGCCTTGGCCGCGACGGTGGTTCCGCTTTCTTCCTATTTTCCGGTGGCCGTTCTGGCGTCACCGCCGCACGAGTGGCTCCGCGCAGCCGCTGCGCCGCTACGGTGGATAGAGGACCCAGTGACCCGCGGTCCTGCGTTTCCGGCACCGCCCACGCGCAACGAGGTAATGGAGCGGCTTACACCCTCGCAGCGCATATATCTGGACCAGTTGCCGTCCGAACGACATCGCCGGGCGTACCTGAGCCAACTCGCGACTGCGCGTTATTATGCTTCCGTCACTGCGGCGGCTCAACCGGCGTACGATCGCTTGACCACGACGCCGGAATCCTGGCTTCTGGTTGCGGCTAATCAGGTGGCCAATGGGAGAGAATCCTATCTGTGGGCATTGCTTGCTTCAGCGGTTGCTACGCTCCTAGCGGGCCCGGTGGTGTTTCTGGCCATCTGTTTTGCCGTGGGTGGTCGTACGCTGGCACACTTTGACCGAACACTTGAAGTTCATGGTGCGGAGTATCACCGCCGGGACACTTATTCCGCTTGGCAGGCGTATCAGAAGCGACTCGCCGAATCGCACCACGCGGTCGAGGATAAGATCGGGCGGACGATTCGCGAACGCGACCATCTGTTCGTGGGTATCAACTCGGAATTCGACTACCCGATTCTGCTTCACAGGAGCATTCTCGCCGAGCATGCCCACATCACCGGCGACAGCGGCTCCGGCAAGAGCGCACTGGGCATCCCGTCACTCCTCACGCAGTTGACCGGCCGGCCCGGCAGTTCCATCGTGGTTATCGACCTGAAGGGCGACAGGGCACTCTTCGAGTGCGCCCGCCTGGAGGCAGAGCGACACGGCCTTCCCTTCCGCTGGGTGACCAACAGCCCCGGCGACGCCACCTTTGCCTTCAACCCTTTCCTGCAAAAACACATGCAGAAGATCACCCGCGTCCAACTCGCCGAGGTGCTCTTGAAGTCGCTCGGCCTGGAGTACGGAGAAGGCTACGGTCGCAGCTACTTCTCTTCCCTACACCGTGATGTGCTCACCAAACTGCTGGACCGGTGTCGGGAGATCGACTCGTTTCGCTTGTTACAGCATTATCTGCCCAACGCCCGCGAGATCATCGATATGACGCGGGAACAGCGCGAGCGCGGAACCCATCTGCTCACTACCGTGAACATGCTATCTACGATGGACGCCCTGAATGTTACGCCGAACAACGGCCTGCCCGACGATGTGTTTGCTCATCGCATCGACATGTCCGACGTGATCGAGAGACCACAAGTGGTGTATTTTTACCTGCACGCACAGTTGCAGGAGGTCACGATGCGTGAGGTGGCC
>JAJDDR010000158.1 GCA_029260255.1 Phycisphaerae bacterium | reverse complement strand
GAACTCATCCGGCCGTCGTCCGCGCTGACGGACTGGCACGCCGACCGTATTCTCTCGGTCGCGTACCGTCATATGTGGGATGTGTCGCGAAAGTACTCGCGTTATTCATCCGCGAACAACCATGTAATCGGCGAGGCGGCGGGCGTCTTCGTGGGCAGCAGCTACTTCGCGGGCGTCAAGGGCGCATCGCGGTGGCGTTCGGAGAGTCGCGCTCTCCTGCTTGGCGAGATCCTCGCGCAGACGCACCCGGACGGCGGCACGCGTGAGCAGGCGTTCGGCTATCAGGTTTTCGTGATGCAGTTCTTCCTGATCGTCGGGCTGGTTGCCCGGAATGACGGTGACGAACTCACACGGGAGTATTGGGATCGGCTGGAGCAGATGTTCGGGTTCGTGGCGGCAATGGTCGAATCGGGCGCTCCGCTGCCGATGGTCGGTGACGGCGACGACGGGCATGTCCTGGATCTGGGAGTCCCTCTAAGCGACGTTTCGGCGTTGATGTCGATCGGCGCGGTTGTGTTTGATCGTGCTGAGTTCAAGGCGCTTGCGGGCGAGTTTTCGGAAGCGGCGTTCTGGCTCCTGGGGGACGAGGGGCGGCGGAAGTTCGCGGCATTGGGCGCGCCGGACGGCGGCTCTCCACTCGCCAGTCGCGCGTTCTCGGAGACGGGTTACTATCTGCTCCAACGGGGGCGGCGTGGCGCTGACGAAAGCATCAGCGTCGTGTTTGATTGCGCGGAACTGGGGTTCGGAGCGATTGCGGCGCACGGTCACGCCGACGCACTCAGTTTTTCGCTGCGCGTCGGAGGGAGCGATGTGCTGGTCGACCCGGGCACGTACGATTACTTCACGTATCCGACGTGGCGGGCGTATTTCAAGAGCACGCGAGCGCACAATGCCGTCGCCGTCGACGGTCTCGATCAGTCGGAAGCGATCGGCGCGTTCCTGTGGGGACGCCGCGCGAGCGCCCGGTGCGTGAGGTGGGAACCATCCGTTGGGGGGGGAACGGTTTCCGGCGAACATGACGGGTACGCCCGGCTCGATGACCCGGTGACCCACCGGCGGACGATCGAGCTTGCGCCGGACAGCGGCGTGCTGACCGTCGAGGATGAGATCATCGCCGCCGGCACGCACGAGATTGATTTGTTCTTCCACTTCGCCGAGCACTGCCGGGTCGCCTGCGGCGGTTCGGGAGGAGGAAACCGGGTGGTGGTCCAATTCGGGGCGGGCGAAATCACGATGGAGATGGACCCGCGTCTGGACGTATCGGTGGTCCGTGGACAGGAGGACCCGATTCTGGGCTGGGTCAGCCGGGGATACCACCGAAAGACGCCGAGCCCGACCGTCGTGGCGCGGTGCACAAGTGAGGGGCGAGTGGTGTTTCGAACACGGTTGTCGATCGGAGACGCAGTTGCGGGCGATGCGCCTCGCGGCGAAGCCGGCCTGAGAGACGCACCGGTCCCGTCATGAGAGCGGGATCGGAGCGGGGTGGCGGCGCGCTGACGCCACCGACTGCCAGGGGATGAAACAATGGACCGAGAGAAGAACTACCCGACACGGCGAGCCTGCACGACGGAGCGAAGTGATCTTCCGGCGGCGGTCGTCCACGCCGGGCGCGAACGACCGAGCACCAAGGTGACGGTGTCGGGGATCGTGCTTGCCGGGACGCAGTCGTGGGGCGAATGCCCGCTGGAGCGTGTGCTGCCTCGTTCACTGGCGCCGATCGTCAACTGCCCAGTGATCTTCTACGTGCTCAACTGGCTTGATCGAAGCGGTGTTCAACGGGTGAGTATCTGCGGCAGTCGGCACACGAGTACGCTGCGCAGGAGCTTGAACAACGGCCACTCCAACCACGTGCCTGAAGGAATGTGCATCGACTATTATCATGACGTCGCGCCGCGCGGCCCGGCCGGTTGCGTGCGCGACGCCGGGGCGGGCAGCAACTGCGATGTTTGCGTGGTGGTCGACGGCACGATCGTACCGCAAATCGATCTGCCGGACCTGCTTGAGGCGCACCATCGCTCGGGGGCAGCCGTCACTGTGGTCGTCTCCAGTGCCGCCGGTCCCAATGGGACCTCCGAGGAGCGATTGACACCGCTGGGCGTGTACGTTTTCAGCCACCGTGCGTTAAGGCACGTCCCGCCTGCGGGGTATCAGGACATCAAGGAATCTCTGATACCGCGCCTGTATCAATGCGGCGAGTCGGTGCTGACCTATCGCACGGATGCGGCGGCACCGCGTGTGACTGGCGTGAACTCGTACTTGGCAGTCAATGAGTGGGTCCTGACGCATCTTCGGGGGCACGACGACAGGTTCCGGGATTATCGGAACCTGCAGGACGCGTTGGTTCATCCGACGGCGATGGTGGACTCGACGGCTCGTCTCGTGGGTCCTATCGTGGTGGGTCCGGGCAGCGAGATCGCACGGGGGGCGACCATCATCGGTCCGACATCGATCGGATCGAACAGCATGATTAACGCGCGAGCGGTGTTGTGTCGCACGTCGGTATGGGACGATGTGGTTATCGGCGCGGGGGCCATCGTGGATCGTAGCGTCGTGACGACGCACGCGAATGTCCATGGTGGTGCGCCCCATCGGTACGTCGTAGTATCTGACCCGGATCCGCGATTTCTCGGTTTCGGGCCGTCGGATTGATCGATAAGAACCTCGGGTGCGCGGACGAGCGCGGCGTCGTTGTGATACGCCCGTTGGGTCTTGTCCGCAGTGGTATTGTACGATTACGCCGGCCGGTCTTCGGGGGCGTACGAGTCATCGTGGTTGCGGATCGCGGCCGCGTGCGATGGGTGAGGCATGAGTAAGGCGAACGACGACTACCCAACAACCGATTATGTGGGACCCGATCGGGGTCTGGTGCCCCGTGACGTCGCGGATTTCGTCCCGGCGCCGGTGATGGCGGACGGCGGATTCGCGTCGGATGCGGCGGTCGGTCCGCCGCCGTCGGTGTCGATCCAGACGTATCTCGCGATGCTGGTGCGGCACAAGTGGCTGGTGGTTTCGATCTTCCTGCTGGTGACGTGCGTCGCGGTCCCGCTGATCTGGATGGCGGTCATCCCGACATACCGTGCGACCGCGGTGGTTCGGGTCTCACCGGTGGTGCCGCGCGTTCTGTATCAGTTCGAGGAGAACGGTATCCTGCCGCTCTACTCGTCGTACCTCAACACGCAGGTCTCGGTGATCCGCAGCCCGAAGGTGTTGCAGCGGGTACTCGATCAGAAGGACGTGCAGGGAACGAGTTGGTATCGCGAAAAACCGGCTTCGTTTCTCCACGGTCCCATCCCCGACCTGCAGCGTCTTACTCGGAGCCTCGCGGTATCGCCGCGGCGCGGCACGGAGCTGATCGACGTTGCGATGGTGGCCGAGGAAGCGGCGGACGCGAAACTCATCGTCGACACGGTCGTCGAGCAGTACCTGGACGTCGTCCGCAAGCAGGACCGGAACACCGAGAAGGACCGGGTGGACGCTCTGCACCAGGAGGCCGAGTCGCTGCACGGGCAGGTGCAAACCCTCACAACGCGCAAGAACGTCGTTTCGACAAGCATCGGTACGGAGTCTCCGGACGAATACCGGCTGCACATCACGGTAAAACTAAGCAAGTATCAAGAGGAATTGGATGCGCTGGTGCGCCAGCGGAAACTGAACGAGGTGCGACTCGCTCGGTTGACGGAGAGAATTCAGGAACAGGAAGGCCCTCCGTCGGAACTTGCCGAGGGTCCTGAGACGCTCAGAATGCCTGTTCGGTACGCCGACGATGCCGAATGGCGAAAACTTCAGCAGGCGGTCGACGCGGGTGAGCACCAACTCAACATACTGCGTGATCGCTACGGCGAGCAGCATCCGAAGATCAAGGATGGGATCGCGGGCATCGACTTCGCCAAGCTGCTGCTCAGCAAGCGCGAGGCACAGTTGGACGATCCCGACGCGAGTCCCGTCCGCACGGCTGGAGCCGCGGCGGACGGCATCGACAACTTGGAGGATCCGGCGTGGATCGAGACTCAGATCGCCCTCGCGGTTGAGGAGGAGGCGCTCCTCCTCGACGACATCAAGCGGCAGGAAGACAAGGTGAGGCTGGTCAGCGAACGAGCCCATGAGCTCGGATCGATCAACCTCGAGATCGCCGACATGCAGGAGAACGTCGGCCGGGTACGCGAGCGTCTGAAGGTGCTCGATATGGAGGCCAAAGCGCCCGGTCGCGTCAGTGTGGCCGCGATCTCGCTCTTTCCCAGCGAACCGTTCAAGGACCGGCGCCTGTTGCTGACGGTGGTCGCGGTGCTGGGCGCATTCGGGTGCGGCGTCGGCGCGGCTTTCCTGCGTGGCTTCCTTGACCCGTCCGTCCGGCAAGCGGGCGACGTTTCCGCGGCGGCCGATGTTCCGTTCCTGGGGTATCTGCCGAAAGTGCAGTTCGAGTCCGACTTGTGGTCTGCCACGCCGGACGGACTGCATGAGGCCATGCGTATGATTCGCACGGCGTTGCTCGATCGTGTCACGAGCTCGACGGGATCGTCGGTTCTGATTACCAGTTCGGGTGCCCAGGCCGGAAAGACGAGCGTGGCGATCCTGCTGGCGAAAAGCCTCTCGCAGATTGGCAAGAAGATCCTCCTGGTCGATGCGGACTTGCGTCGCCCGAGCCTGACGCGGCGACTTGGGCTTCAGCCGGAGGTCGGTCTGACGGATGTTCTGGCGGGATCCGTTGCGGAAGAGTTGGCCGTGGTGCGGGACTTCGCACCGGGCGTCGACGTTTTGCCGACGAACGACTCCGCGACCGAGCATGACTCCGAGTTGATCGCCAGCCGCGCGTTCGGTAAATGTTTGCGGAACTGGAAACGGGACTACGACTTCGTCCTTTTTGACAGCCCTCCGATCCTGCCGGTGGCAGACGCACGTATTCTCGCCAGCCAGGTTGACGGGGCGATCCTGACGTTCCGGGCGTCACACTGCCGGAAGACGGAAGCGATCGACGCGGTTTCGTTGCTGGCGTCATCGGGCTGCAGGCCTCTGGGAACCGTGCTGGTGGGTGTGGAGAAGATGCTCTCACACTCGTACTCGTACGCGTACGCCGGCAGTACCAACGGCTGACCTAACCACCGAGACGGGAAAAAACCGGGTTGGCGCTGATTAGCCTCATTCTGGACTCCGAACGGAAGTGTCCGTCAGGCAGGCAGATGCCGCGGTCCCTCCTGGCGATGCCGCTGGGTTGTGGTACGGTCCTGAGCCAGCTGTCGACCGCCGTCCGCGAGACGGGGTGTACGGACATTCGAGTCCTGCCCGCGACCGAGCACACCGCTGCGTACGAACGGGACATACTCGGATCGTGCCCGTCGGGCACGAAACTGGTTGACGCGGATGTGGTCACTTCGTTGGTTCACGAGTACGAGCCGTCCGACCATGTTCTGATACTCAACCCGCGTTACTGGCCCATCGCGGGATACGATCTCGGATCGGTTCTCCGTGATGCCCACGATGCGCGATGGGCTATCCACGGGGTGGCCGTGGCATCCACGCCGGAAGGAACGCAGGAGCACGTTCACTGTGACGCCAACGGGCAGGTCACCAAGGTTTTCCGGTACTACGAAGACGTGACGTGCTCGCACATCGGGGCGATGGTTCATTCCCTGGTACCGTTGGCGCCGTCGCTGGAGGGCGTGCGTTTCGATTCTCTCAGTCGCTTGCGTTCGGAGCTCACGTTACGCGGAATGCTCAGCCAGGACGTTCCGGTGCGATTCGGAATCATCGATCTTGCGGACGAGCAGGGTTTGCTGGCGCTGAATGAGCAGTACGTCGCCAGCGCCCAAGTGCGCGGTGCCCCGGTCCAGTACACTTCGCTGCACGCCGGGACGCTCGTCGGACCGCGCTGTCGCATCCATCCGGCGGCGCGCATGATCCCTCCAGTGGTAATCCAGGACGAAGTAACCGTCGAAGAGGGCGCGGTGATCGTCGGCCCGGCGGTTATCGGTTCCGGCAGCACGATCCGGCGAGGGTCGTTGGTCGCTCAATCGGTGTTGGCAAGCGGCTCCGACGTTCCGGCCGGTGGCATCGTTCGTCATCGCGCGATGCAGAGTCGTCAGGAGCGGGATTCACTGGCGCGGACGGACGGCAAGGACGACAGCCAAGTCCGTTTCGAGCCGGTCCGCGATCAGATGGTCCGCCTGGGGTCCGATTCTTCGGTGATGTGTGAGGACCATGACCGCGGCCGCTCGGTCCACGCGTTCGTCAAGCTGATCGTGGACACGGCCGTCGCGGCGGTGGCGCTCGTGGTGCTGGCGCCGCTGTTTCTCGTCGTTACCATCGCGATCAAGTTGGATTCTCGCGGTCCGGTGCTGTTCGGGCACGAGCGTGAAGGCAAGGGCGGCAGGGTGTTCAAATGCTTGAAATTCCGCACGATGTGTGAGGATGCGCACATCAAGCAGCGGGAACTTTATTCGGCCAACGCCCTCGACGGACCGCAGTTCAAGCTTGATAATGACCCCCGCGTGACGCGGATGGGTCAGTGGCTGCGGGCGACGAACATCGATGAACTCCCACAACTGATAAACGTGTTTCTGGGCCAGATGGCGATCGTCGGCCCCCGTCCCTCACCGTTTCGCGAAAACCAGATCTGCGTACCCTGGAGACGGGCCAGACTATCTGTCAGGCCCGGAATTACAGGTCTCTGGCAGATTTGCCGAGATCAACGGTCAGAGGGAGATTTCCACCAATGGATAACCTACGACATCATGTACGTACGTCACATGTCGTTCCTGCTGGATCACAAGATCCTGCTGGCAACCGTTCTGACACTCGGCGGGATGTGGACGGTTCCGCACACCTGGCTGGTTCGGGACGATCCCGACGAGACCATTCCGCCCGCCAAGGCGCCGCGACGACACGAGCCGATAGCCAAGAACATGTCCGCAGCCTAGGTGGCGGCCTCCGCGGAACCGCCCTTCCGATCGCAGCCGTTCCCATCTGTTTCTGTTGGTGCGTGCTCTCTTCGGGCTGCGCCGATCCGCGGATCAATCTTGATGAGTTTCTTGCGATTCAGCGAGCGCCGGCGGCGGCCGCCGAGGTGCCGGCGACCGCACCGCCCGGTCCGGGTGTGTTCGACCAAGCGCTGGCGGACTACCGCATCGGGCCGGCGGATGTTCTGGACGTCTCACTCACGGGGCTCGAAGACCCAACGACGTCCAACGTCTATCGGTGCCGTGTGAACGCGTCGGGGAACATCGATCTGCCCCTCGTGGGCGTGATCCGGGTGAGGGATCTGGACGAGTCGCAGGCCGAGGAGGCGATCAAGAAGGCGTACGTGCCGAACGTCGTCCGGCAGCTCACGGCCAACGTGACGCTGATCGAGTACGATCGAACATCGGTGCTGGTCACGGGTGCTGTTGGCGAGCCCGGCATGGTCTCTCTGCGACACAGTGATCGCGACGTGCTGCACGCGGTGCTCGCGGCGGAGGGCGTGACGAGCACGGCGTCGGGCAAGGTGACGTTGCATCGGGTTCGCACACCGGGCAGTGACGCCACCTTCGACCTCAACGATCCGACACAGCTCGAATCGGCGCTTGCCGAAGAGCCGTTGCAGGACGGTGACATCGTCATGGTTGCGGCTGCGCAGCCGAACACCGTTTTTGTCGGCGGGCTGGTGAACCGGCCCTCGCCGCAGTTGTATCCGCCGGGCGTGGAGATGAATGTTCTTCAGGTGCTGGCGTCGGCCGGCGGGCTGCGCGAGGATGTTTATCCGCTGGAGGGGACCCTGATACGGCGCATGCCGGACGGGAAGGACGTTCGGGTGAAGCTCAACTTCCCGCGCATCAAGAGGGGCGACGACGAAAACATCACGCTGGCGGCCGGCGATATCCTCTGGGTACCGGAGACGGTGGGGACAAAGGTTCTCGACTTCTTCAACCGAAACCTGTTCATCCGCGGTGGAGCGACCATCACGTACAACGCCACCGGTGTGGAGTACCTGAACAGCAACTCGCTGTCGCAGTCGCTGCAAGGGCAGTCGCTGGAGGACCAGTTCGACCCGTTCAGCTTCCTGAACCAAGCCAGTGCAATCAATCAGTTAGGAGCCGCGCAACGCGCGCGGTAGTTCAGAGCCTTGACATCCGCTGCAACCGAACGACCGACGATTGTGAGCGAAATACACCAGGCCGTGACCGATCTCCGGGCGCTCTCGTTGCGAGCGCTCGCCCGGATGTACCTGCCCAACGAGCGGATGTTCTGTCACTGCATCCGGCGGGGTCCTCACGGTGATGTGGCGGAGGGCGTGAGCCGCCGGTACACGGCCATCACGCTCATCGGGCTAGCTACGGAGCCTGCGGGGGTCGCGGGCGGCGTTTTTGCGGGTGCCGACGCGCGCACGGTGTGCGGACGACTACTGTCAGACGTTGACACTGTCGAGAACACGGGTGACGTGGCGTTGACACTCTGGGCGGGGGCACTGTACGAGCACGCCGATACGGTCAAGGCACTCGATCGCCTGCGCGCGCTGGACCCGGTGTCCGGACCGCACCCGACGGTCGAGGTGGCATGGGCGCTGACGGCACTGTCGGCGAATCGGGATTTCGTCAGCGACGCGGAGTTGGCGAACGGAATCGCTCGGCGACTGATGCGATCGTTTTCGGAGGAATCCGGCGTATTCCCGCACTGGCCTGCGGGCGTTCCGAGGCCGTTCTTGCGGGGTCACGTTTCGTGCTTTGCCGACATGGTCTATCCGGTGCAGGCACTGTCGTATCATTACCGCGTGACGTCGGATGAGGCTGCCGCGGCGGCGGCCAAGCGCGCGGTCCGACACATGGTGGAGCATCAGGGTCCTGAGGGTCAGTGGTGGTGGCACTTCGACGCGCGCGGGGGGCGTGTCGTCGAGGGGTTTCCGGTGTACGCCGTGCATCAGGATTCGATGGCACCGATGGCGTTGTTTGCGTTGCAGGATGCGTGCGGTGTCGACTCGTCCGAGGCCATCATGCGCGGCGTGCAGTGGTTGCTCTCGTCGCCGGAGATCGGCGGGCGATCACTCATCGACGCGGACGCGGACCTGATCTGGCGCAAAGTGGCGCGTCACGAGCCGGGCAAGATGGCGCGGGGGATGCAGGCGGCCGCGAGCAGGGTGCATCCGGCGTTGCGCACGCCGGGCGTGGATGCGGTGTTCCGGCCGGGGTATATAGACTACGAATGCCGACCGTACCATCTGGGCTGGATCCTGCACGCCTTCGATCCGCGGCGATCGAAGTCCTGGAGGCTGCCGTCGACGGGCGGTGCGGCACTTTCTGGGCAGAGGGGCTGACCCGGTGTCCGGCCTGTTGGAAAGACCCGTCTACAGCCTGTTCGGAATCCCGATCAACGCTTATTCGATGGCCGACACTCTGGCAGTCGTTCGGCGGACCATCCACGAGAAGGGTCGTCTGCTGATCGGCGTGGTCAACGCGGCCAAGGCGGTCAACATGCGGCGCGACGCCGCGTTGAGCGACGCGATGTCAGCGTGTGACATTGTGCTCGCGGACGGGATCGCGGTGGTTTGGGGGCTGCGGCTGCTCGGTGGCAGGTTGCCCGGGCGCATTCCCGGGATCGACCTGATGGACGCGATGCTGCGCGACGGTCGTAGCGAGGGCTATCGCGTGTACCTTTTCGGCGCGGCTGAGGAGGTCTCGCGGACCGTCGAGGAGAGGATCACGGAGCAGCACCCCGGGGTCGTGATCGCCGGACGCCGAAACGGCTACTACAAGCCGGACGAGGAATCGGAGATCGTCGCCCACATCCGCGATGCGCGTGCCGACATTCTGTTCGTGGCGATGAGCCCGCCGAAGAAAGAGATCTTCCTGGCACAGTGGCGGGAGGAACTCGGTGTCGCGGTGTGTCACGGCGTGGGCGGTGCGTTCGACGTGATGGCCGGCAAGACGAAGCGTGCCCCGGCGTTGTGGCAGCGGCTGGGGATGGAGTGGCTGTACCGGGTGGTTCAGGAACCGCGTCGCATGTGGCGGCGATACCTGGTGACGAACACGCTTTTCGGCTGGATGCTGCTGTCCGAGATGACGCACCGCGTCTTCGCCCGCCGGGCCTAGCACTTCCGGCGACGCCATCATCGTCCAACCGTACCCGGTCGTCCGTTAGCGCGGTCCCGGACACCCAACGAGGGAAGCCCCAGGGGGCGGAAGGTCGATCGTCGTGGGGGCGGCTCGGAGCAATACCCGCGCAAGATGACGCTGCAACCGCTTGACTGACGTAGTTGGCGCAACCGGCCCGCCGCTTGCGGGCGACGGGCCGGTGGCGTTTGTCTATTCAGTTGTCGGATGCGCTCGTCTGCGCGCGTGCCGGGCTAGGGCATGCACGGAGCGCCGTCGCACGTCGCGCCGACGAGGGGTATGCCGGCGGCGGCCATGCAGATCGCGGGAGCCTCATTGACACACGTTCCGTCGGGCAGGCAGCATGCGGCGAGCGGAATGCTGCAGTCGACGGTCTTGCATGTGGCGCCGATGAGCGGCACGCCGCCCTCCATGTGGCAGTGCGGTGGTGGCAGCATGGCGCAGGTTCCATTGGGCAAGCAACAGGCGGCGTCCGCGGGCGGAGCGCATGGGATCGTCGTGTCGCACACGGACCCGTCGCCCTGATAGAAACCGCCCATGAAGAAGCACTCGTCTTCGATCGTCTCGACGCAGAAGCCGTCGGGGAAGCAGCAGGCGCCGTTCGGCACGCCGCCGCCGCAGGGATCGGTGACCGGGTCGCAGTTCGTGCCGTCGCCGAGGTAGTTTCCGCCCTGGAAGAAGCACTCATCCGCGGTCCCCACGAAGCAGAGCTGCACGCCGAATTCCGTCACGCAGCAGCCGCCGACTGGCGGCGGTCCGCAGGGGACGTTGGGGTCACCGCAATGGGTCCCATCGCCCTGGTAAACACCGCCTTCGAGCATGCAGTGTTGGGCGGACGTCTCGATGCAGAAAGCCCCCGGCGTGCCGGGCAGTTGGATGCAGCACGCGCCCAAGAGCGGCGCGTCACAGGGGGCACCCGGATCGAGCGGACAGTGCGTGCCGTCGCCCTGGTAGTTACCGCCTTCGGTCATGCAATCGCCGGCGGTGCCCTCAAAACAGAACTGACCGCCCGCGACAGTGACGCAGCAGGCGCCGACGGGCGGCGGTCCGCAGGGGACGTTGGGATCGCAGTGCGTGCCGTTTCCGTGGTAGTCGCCGCCGAGGGCCATGCAGTCCATGGGGCTCAACTCGGCGCAGCCGAAGGCGCCGCTTGCGGGGTCGGGGAAGCAGCAGGCCCCGATCGGACCGCCCATGCAGGAGTTCGGCCCGCAGACGGACCCCGGACCCTGCGGCATGCCGCCTTTGTTGAGGCAGTGGTTGGGCGGGAGATCGGCGCAGGTGCCGTTGTCGAAGCAGCAGGCGGCGACCGGCGGCGGGCACTGCGTCGTGGCGTCGCAGGCGGTGCCGTCGCCCTGGTAGACGCCCATCTTCGCGGCACACTGCTCGGCGGTGGTCATCAGGCAGATCGGCATCGGCGCGCCCGGAACCTCAACGCAGCATGCGCCGATGGGCGGCGGCGCACACGGGATGGCTGGATCGTCGCAATGGGAGCCGTCACCGAGGTAGGCGCCGCCTTCGAGGGTGCAGTGGTCGGCGGTGGTCATGATGCAGAACTGAACGCCGCCCGGGCCGGCGACGCAGCATGCGCCCACGGGCGGCGGCTCGCACGGCACAGTCGCGTCACAAAACGTCCCGTCGCCGTGATAGGCGCCGCCCACGTTGAGGCACTCGCCCGCGGTCATCATCATGCAGACCGGATGCGGCGCGCCGGGGACGGCCACGCAGCAGGCACCCTGGGGGGCGCCGGCGCACGGCAGGTTGGGATCGCCACAGTGTGATCCGTTGCCGAGGTAGTCGCCACCTTCCGCGGCGCAATGGTCGGGGGTAGTCATGGCGCAGAACTGCTCGCCACTCGCGGTGGTGACGCAGCACGCGCCGAAGGGAGGCGGACCGCACGGAACGGCAGGATCGTCGCAGTGGGTTCCGTCTCCGATGTAGTCGCCGCCTTCGGCCGCACATTGGCCGGCCGGGGCCATGACGCAGAACCGCTCACCAGTTGCCGCGGTCACGCAGCACGCGCCGATGGGCAGCGGACCGCACGGGACGCTGGGGTCGCCGCAGTGGGTTCCGTCTCCGACGTAGTCGCCGCCTTCCACGGTGCAGTGTCCGGCGGTGGTCATGATGCAGAACTGCGCGCCGAACTCCGTCACGCAGCAGGCACCCATGGGCGGCGGGGCGCAGCTTGTCGTGCCGTCGCAGATCGTGTTGTCGCCCTGGTAGTCGCCGCCTTCGGCCATGCAGTGGTCGGCGGTCGTCATCAGGCAGATGGGATGCGGCGCGCCCGGAACCGCGATGCAGCAGGCTCCGAGGACCATGGCGCAGGGAATGACGGGATCGTCGCACGAGGATCCATCACCCTGGAAGTCGCCACCCTCGAACGCGCACTGTTCGGCCGAGCCCATGAAGCAAAACGGGTTGCCGGCCGGTCCGACCACGCAGCACGCGCCGATCGCCGGCGGGGCACACGGGGCGGTCGGGTCACAATGCGTCCCGTCGCCCTGGTAGGTGCCGTGCCCCATGAAACAAAGTTCGGCGGGTATCACCTCGCAAAGGCCGTTGGGCAGGCAGCAGGCGCCGATCGGATCGCCGGCGCAGTCGGTGGTGTTGCATTCCGTACCGTAACCCGAGGGGTAGCCACCCTCATTATGGCAGACCGGTCGGGGCAGGTCGGCGCAGGTGCCGTCTGGGAAGCAGCACGCTTCGAAGTGCGGGGTCGGACAGATGTCGTCCGCACAGGTGTGGTCAGGCCGGGGCATGCCGCCCGCTTCGAGGCACAGGTTCGGGCTCATCTCGGCGCACGTTCCGTCGAAGAAGCAGCACGCAGCGGTCGGGAGATTGGGGCAGTCGTTGGCAGCGCACGACGTACCGGGCTGGCGCGGGATGCCGCCTTCCAAGACGCAGTTGATCTTGGTCAAGTCGAAGCAAGTCCCGTCGAACATGCAACACGCCGCGGTGGGTTGCGGTCCGCAGGCGCCGGCGGCACAGGTGCTGTCCGGACCGCCGGGAATCCCACCCGAGAGCAGGCACTCGATGATGCCGAGATCGCCGCAGGTGCCGTCGGTGAAGCAGCAGGCGCGCACCGGAATGACCGGACAGTCGACGTCCGCACACGACAAACCGGGAGGCCTCGGAAGTCCGCCCTCCAAGAAGCACGCGCGCACGTCCATCTCGATGCACGTGCCGTCGGGAAGACAGCACGGCGCGACGATCCCGTCATGACCGCTGGCCGTCGGGGCCTGGGCCTGCGCGATGGACGCGACGCTCAGCGCGAAGGCAATGGCACACGCGTTGACCATCTCCGCGGGGCTCGGACGGCGTCCCGTTGGCGTCGAACAACAACTCGAAACATCTGCGCTATTCGTTTGCATTGGTTCGCACCCTCCTTTGAAAGGAACAGATCTACACTTTTCACCGCAACCGTTTCGGGGGAGCGTCACCCAGCAGTAGCTGGATGGTCCGATATTAGCATTTGTGCGGATTGGAAGCAAGGGATGGCTGAACGACTCGACGAGCGAGGCTGGGTGACCCTGGGTGGTTGCCCACCCAGGGTTCCCGCAGATCCGTACGTGCGCGATTGACGCATACGGTTCCTCAGGTCACGGGTTCGCTACGTGACGATACACAGAGTGGACCGCCACCGCACGAGGCAACGGATACCGATCCAGAAGCCGATGGAAACGCGGCCACGGGATGGTGCCGTCGCGACGGCGCGGTTGTGTGGGTTGCGCGGTTCGTCGACGACCATCTTGACCCAGGCGCGCTGTCCGGTGGCCTGCTGCACGGTCTCGTGAAAGACCGCGTCGGCCACGGCGGCGGGCAGAAGCAAGTCCTTGGCCAGCCAATCACGGTGCGCGGTGTCGGCCGAGGCGTAGTGCTTGGCGATCACACCGCGCGTGCGCAGCTCGAGCTTG
>JAJDDR010000157.1 GCA_029260255.1 Phycisphaerae bacterium | reverse complement strand
ACATCATCATGGCGTTCGACCAGTGTCCGCCGCTGCCATGCGACCGGGAGACGCTCGTTGCGGCCGTCGACCGCACGATCCGGTGGGCCAACCGATGCCGGTCGGCCCATCGGCGGGAGGATCAGTGGCTGTTCGGTATCGTGCAGGGCGGTGTCGACCACGAGCAGCGCCGCTGCTGCGCCGAACGCCTCATCGAAATCGGATTCGACGGCTACGCCGTGGGTGGGCTTTCGGTCGGTGAGTCGCACAGAGAGATGATCGAGGTGCTGCATCACGTGGTACCGCATCTGCCCGCCGACAAGCCTCGATACCTGATGGGCGTCGGCATGCCCCGCGACCTCTACGCCTCGGTTCGCGCGGGCATCGATATGTTCGACTGTGTTCTACCCACGCGAAACGGTCGAAACGCGTGCGTCTTCACCCCCGGCGGGCTCCTCAAGATGCGGAACCAACAGCACCGACTCTGTGACCAGCCGCTGGAGCCGGGCTGCCCGTGCTACGCGTGCGCTTCGTTTTCCCGGGGTTATATTCGCCATCTGTTCCTCGCCGGCGAGATGCTTGGCCCCACGCTCGCATCAATTCACAACCTCGGATTCTATCAACGCCTGATGTTCCGCATGCGGGAATTGATTCCGCGGGGCGAACTGGAGACAATCCCGCTCGAGTTTCCAATCGTGACCATGGAAACCGAACGGGACAGCACATAGGGAGCCGACATGGTGGAGCGCTTGTACGTATTGGCCCAGACCCAACCGCAGGGATCACCCCAGGGAGGGGGGGCGACGCTGCTGATCGGGCTCATGCTCGCGATGGGAGTTTTCTTCCTTATGACGTCGCGATCGCAAAAACGCGATCGCAAGAAGAAGGCCGACATGATCGACAACCTCTCCAAGAACGACCGCGTCATGACGATCGGCGGTGTCATCGGAACGGTCGTCGGCGTCAAGGAGCACGAGGTCACCCTGAAGGTGGACGAGGCCACCAACACCAGGATGACGTTCATAAAACGGTCGATTCAGCAGATCATCACGAGTGACGACGACCTGAAGAAGGAGGCGTAGTCCGAACTTCCCGCCTCGATCGAAGGAACTGCACCTGAACGGTGCCTCTGCGAGCGGGCTCTCGGACCATCAGACGTCGTCTTCGAGGTCTTCGGTTTCAAGATCGTCTTCGAAGTCGTCGTCGAAGTCGACGTCCACGATGTCGTCTTCGTCGTCTTCGACGTCGTCCGGAAGATCGTCGTCGTCCTCGCCCACGTCGACATCGTGTATTCGATCTTCACCAGTCATGACCGCCTCTTGATCCGGCGCGCCGCCTTGCCCAACGAACTCGAATGCGAGGGAAGGCCGAGTGATCTTGACCATGCCCAACTCCTTAACTGATCGCGCCGACGCCTTCACACCGTGTCGGCGGTCTCCTACCCATCCGGGCGAGAAAATTGCCAAAATCGAAATGCCTGTCAAGCCCTCAGCCGCAGATTTTCAAGCCGCCGACTCCGGTGCCGCCCCGATTCGAGCGCGTGGAATCTGGCGTCCACGTAACTCCATTATTCGCCGGATGTTATGATGAGTGGAGGTGGAGGTTGGTTGGCGCTACGTCAGGCGGCGCCGGGCGTGCGGCCACGGTTGGGCGGACTCGGCAGGGCGACCGTCAGCCGTCTCATGCGGGCACGCGCAGCACCGTCCCGCACGACGGGCATGCGTACGCCGAACCGATGCTACCGCGAGGTACCTGCATCGAACCGCCGCAGTGCGTGCAGAACACTACCCGATTCCCGCGGGCGACCTCCGGCGGGGGGTGCATTACGGAGTTCGTCGCCGCGATCGGCACGCCGTGCTCGGGCGCGGTGTTGCGATACCCCGCTCCATGTGAGTGGAATGCGGCGTACTCGCGATTGCAGTCGTCGACCATTTCCGGAATCAGGAAAGCGTCCACGATCCAGCCGATGACGAAGCAGCCCCCGGTCAGCGCCCACAGGATGCCCGTCCCCACGCGCCCGCAATAGAACCGGTGTGCTCCGAAGAGGCCGAAGAAGAACCAGAGAACGTATGCCGCGACAACCGATCTCATGATTCGATCCTCCCAATCCGAACGCGACCGTATGACCACGAGAAACTGCCCGCGCCCCGATGCCGCACGCCGGTTCCCTGTGACCATTCGCATGGTCGGCGCCGATATTTCCGCCGCATGGAGGAAATCGCCGGAGCACGCGGGACTCCGTCACTCCGTCTTAGGTGCGGTTCAGCGAGAAGACGGGCGTCCGGCCCGATCACCGTCGGCGAGCCGCTCAGGACACAAGCGACAGAAGGCCCTTGGCGACGTGGTACTTGGAACCCTTCAGCTCGATGTCGACGTCGGCGTTCTCGAGTTCGAGGAAATAGCGGAACACCGTGCGGCGAGAGCAGTTCAGGCCCTTGCGCAGCTGCCCGATGGTGGCGCCTTTTTGCATCAGTCTGATCATCTTGCACTGCCGGCCGTAGATTGACTTCTCGCTTTCGAGGTACTTGAGCAGCTTCTCCGCGGCCCTTAGCGTCGCGGGCTCTTTGGCGAACAGCTTCGCCTTCATCGCGGACCGCAACCCCGCGTGAACGGCGTATGTCTCGGTGAAATCAGATCGTTTCAGTGATTGGATAGCCATCTGCCTACTCCCTGGTAGTTGTGGATTCCGGTTCGCGCCACCGCACGCACCGCCGACCGTTGCGGGGCATTCTGTTCATGGCGCGTATCGCTTGAAAGAACTCGGTCGATGATCTAGAAACCTCTGTCGTTATGCCTCTCGGAACAATCGAGTACCTGCTGTGGGCCAAGACCCATCCACCTGCGCGGTACGAACTCACCGTGTCGGGTGTGCCCTCCGTCCCGAATCGAGAGATCGATCTGGAGGGCGAGGCGATATCGCTCGCCGTTGAGGGTGCATACGGGCATCCCGTGCTGTTGGACCTCATCGGACAACTCTACGGGGTTGCGCCCGAGCGCGTGCTGCCGGTCACGGGCACCAGTTCGGCCAACTTCGTTGCGTTGGCCGCTATCACGGAACGCGGCCAGTGCGTTGCAATCGAGTCGCCCGCGTACGAGCCCCTCATACGCATCGCGGAGATGCTCGGGCTGGAGCAGGTCAGGTTCTCCCGGGACAAGTCTGAGCATTTCATCCCCAACACGGATGAGATCGAGATTGCCCTAAAGCGCGGCGCGCGAGCCGTCGTCATCACCGACTTACACAACCCCAGCGGTTGCCTCTGCCCGCGCGATCACCTGCTCGGTATCGCCGAACTATGCCGGCGGCACTCGGCGACCCTTCTGGTCGACGAAGTCTATCGCGACTTCGCCTGCCTCAATCGCGGTGTCGATCGCGAAACAGCCGCTTCACTCGGCCCGCACGTCGTCGCGACCAACTCGCTGACCAAGGTCTACGGCTTCGGCGGCTTGCGAGCAGGCTGGTTGATCGGCTCGACGGCGGTCATCGGACGCGCACGCTGCGTCTTCGATCATCTGTGCGTCGACCTGCCGGCGCCGTCTGCGCACCTGGCCACTCACGTGCTGCGCAACATCGAACGATTCGAATCACGCACCCGTGCCATACACAGGCACCAATCGATTCTATTCTCCCGGTGGTTGGCGTCGCGTCAAGACCTAGGACACTACGGCAACGACGGTGCGGTGTTCTGCTACCTGCGCTTGCCGCGGGGCGTGGGTGCTGATGCGTTCTGTCGTCTGCTGCGTCAGGACTATGACACTCAAGTCGTCCCCGGGACCTTCTTTGGAGACAACGACCACATCCGCGTCGGCTTCGGGGAATCCCCGGAGATTCTTTCGGAAGGGCTCGCCCGAATCGGTCTTGCCTTGGATCGAACCCGCCGGTGATCCGCCGTGACGGAACGACGCCCGGGATTCCGCCCCGCATCCTCGTCCACCCATCTCGACAAAACGCCACCCCAGCCGTTATGCTCCCGGCGCTCGACCGGTGCGGCCGCGCCGTCGGGCACCAGCGGCGATGAAAGTCCGACCCTGGGGAAACAGCCTGTTTCAGCAGCAGTGATTGGGAGTCAAGACGTGGCGAAACGAACAATTGTTACGATGCCCGGCGACGGAATCGGCAAGGTCGTGCTGCCGGAAGCGATCCGTGTACTCGATGCCGTGGGATTCGACGCGGAATACGTCCACGCCGACATCGGCTGGGACTTCTGGATCAACGAGGGAAACGCCCTCCCGGAACGCACCGTTAAGCTGCTCGAAGAGCACAAGCTCTCGCTCTTCGGCGCAATAACGTCCAAGCCCAAGGACCAGGCCGCCGCCGAACTGCCGCCCGAACTCCGCGACAAGGGCTTGGTCTACGCCAGCCCCATCGTCAAGCTGCGCCAGCATTTTGACCTGGACATTTCGATCCGTCCCTGTCGCTCGTTCCCTGGAAACCCGCTCAACTTCATTCGTCGCAGGGGTGACGGATTCGAGGAGCCCAAGGTCGACGCCGTCATCTTCCGCCAGAACACCGAGGGTCTCTACGGCGGCGTCGAGTGGACCAACCCGCCCGACGTGGTGCGCAGCGCGCTCGAAACGCATCCCCGAATGGCCCAGTTCAAGCACGTGCCCAGCGAAGAGATGGCCATCTCGACGCGGATCTTCTCCCGCGGCGCTTGTCGCCGCATCGTGCGCGAGGCGTTCGCGTACGCCGAGAAGTTCGGCTACAAGTCCGTCACCGTCTGCGAGAAGCCCAACGTCATCCGCGAAACCTCCGGCATGATGCGCGCCGAAGCGAAGGAGGCCGCCAAGGACCACGCCGGCATCGCCCTCTGGGAGACCAACATCGACGCCCAGATGATGTGGTTGACCAAGAACCCGGAAGACTACGGCGTGCTGGTCTCCGGCAACATGTTCGGCGACATTGTCTCCGATGGTTTCGCCGGACTCATCGGCGGACTCGGTTTCGCCTGCAGTGCCAACATCGGACGTGAGGTCGCCGTCTTTGAACCCACGCACGGATCGGCGCCGAAATACGAGAACTTCTCACCCTCGATCGTCAACCCCATCGCCATGATCCTGACCGCGTGCATGATGCTCGACCACATCGGCGAGACCGACAAGTCCGAGCGCATGCGCGCCGCCGTCGCGGCCGTCATCGCCGAGGGGAAGGTCCGCTGCTACGATATGATGCGCATGATCGGAAAACAGGATGTCCTCGACCACGGCGCCGCGAGTACGCCCCAGATGACCGACGCCGTCATCGCGAAGCTGGGCTGATTGAGTGCGGATTTCGGGTTGCGGAATGTCGGAGGGGAGACGCGATTGTGGAACAAGCACCGGTTGCAGAGTTTGCACTGGGTGCCACTGGCGGCTTGCCCGCCAGTGTTTCGTTTGGAGTGGGGTGCAGGATTGCACTGGCAGCAAGCTGCCTGGCACCCGTACCGCCGTACACCCGTGGGGCTTGCCAAGCCGGGCTCGCCCCGGCATGGTCCGATGCAATTATGGACCTTCCAGCGGACCATCGAAAGCGGGTCAAGCATTACGATGAGTTCGGGCGAGGGCATGAACTCACCTTTTCCTGCTACAAACGACTGCCGTTGCTCGATGACGATCAGCGATGTCAACGGCTAGCCGCCGCCGTCGATCGAGCCGTCTGCCGACGCGGCTTCTCTCTGCTGGCCTTCGTCTTCATGCCGGAACACGTTCATCTGATCGTCTTTCCCGAGGAATCAACCGCCCGAATCTCCGATCTACTGTACGCGATCAAGCGGCCGGTGTCCTATCGCATCAAGGAGGACCTCATTGCCTCAAGAGATCCGCTTCTGGGAGAGCTCACAATTCGCGAGCGACCCGGCAAGACCGTGTTCCGATTCTGGCAGGAAGGATCGGGGTATGATCGAAACATTCGCGACCGGGGATCGCTGAAGAAGATGATCGACTACGTGCACTTTAATCCCGTCCGACGGGGATTGATCGATGATCCGGCGGAATGGAAGTGGTCAAGCTGGCGGCAGTACGAAGGCGGGTCGGATGACATGGATGCTGAATTGCCGGAGATTTACGCGGTGAACTGAAGTCTTCGGCGTATCGCACTGGCGGACAAGCCGCCAGTGGCACCCCGCGCCGTGACAATATGGAAGGATGACCATGCCCCAGACACTCGTGGAAAAGATCGCGCAGCGCTTCGCCGTCGGGCTCCCGGACGGGCAGATCGTGCGGTCCGGTGATTTCCTCACCGTGCGACCGGCGCATGTCATGACGCACGACAACACCGCCGCCGTGATCCCCAAATTCGAGAGCATGGGCGCCACACGCATCGCCGACTCCAATCAACCCGTCTTTGCGCTGGACCACGACATTCAGAACAAATCCGAAGGCAACCTCGCCAAGTATGCGGCGATCGAAGCCTTCGCCGCCAAGCACGGCGTCGCGTTCTTCCCCGCCGGTCGCGGCATCTCGCATCAGGTGATGGTCGAGGAGGGATTCGTCCTGCCCGGCACCATGGTCGTAGGATCCGACTCCCACTCCAACATCTACGGCGCGCTCGGCGCCCTCGGAACGCCCGTCGTCCGAACCGACGCCGCCGCCATCTGGGCCACCGGACGCACATGGTGGCAGGTGCCTGACGTCGTGCGCGTCACCCTCTCCGGGGAACTCCAACCGGGAGTCAGTGGCAAGGATGTCATCATCACCCTGATCGGCGTCTTCAATAACGACGAGGTTCTCAACTGCTGCGTCGAGTTCCACGGCGGCGGTGTCGCCACACTGAATCTCGAACAGCGACTGACCATCTCCAACATGACCACCGAATGGGGCGCCTTGGCCGGCGTCTTTCCCTACGACGAGAAGACTCGATTCGGCCTGCTCACACGAGCGAAGGTCTTCCGGGAACGCGGCGACCTGAACCCCCGACTCACGCCCGAGAGTATCGAACGCGTCGAAGCCGGCATCCCCGTCGCGGACCCCGACGCCGTCTACGCCAAAGAACTGACCTTCGACCTGTCCGCCGTCACCCCGTTCGTCGCAGGTCCCAACGAAGTGAAGACCATCACGCCGCTGCCGGAGATCGAGGAGGCCGGCGTGAAAATCGACAAGGCCTTTCTCATGAGTTGCGTCAACGGCCGGCTCCAGGACTTTGAGGAGGCCGCCGGAATCATCCGCGGCAAGCGCGTCCACGACGGCGTCAGCTTCTACATCGCACCCGCGTCAGACGAGATCGAAAAGCAGGCAAGAGAACGCGGCTACTGGCAATCCCTCCTCGACGCCGGCGCCATCGCCCTGCCGCCCGGCTGCGGCGCGTGCATCGGTCTCGGACAGGGGCTTCTCGAAGACGGCGAGGTCGGAATCTCCGCCACCAACCGGAACTTCAAAGGCCGCATGGGCTCGCGCGAGTCGTTTGTCTACCTCGCCAGCCCCGCCGTCGTCGCGGCCTCCGCCGTGGCTGGGAAGATCGCCGCACCCGGACGGACGACGGCCTCGGCCGCAAGCCTGCGTCAGGCCCTCGCCGACGCCAGTTCCGCTCGAGTCACCGAAAGGCCGCCGGTCGAGCCCGCAAGCGTCGCGATCCTCGACGGCTTCCCCGAGACCATCGAGGGGAAACTGCTGTTCGCTCCCAAGGACAACCTCAACACCGACGGGATTTACGGCAAGGAGTTCACCTACCGCGAAGACCTTTCCTCCGCAGAGATGGGCACCAAAGCAATGCTCAACTACGACCCGAAGTTCCAGGAACTTGCCGAACCCGGCGACGTCCTTGTCGGCGGATACAACTTCGGTTCCGGCTCCTCGCGCGAGCAGGCCGCCACCGCGCTCAAGTACCGCGGGCTGCAGATGGTCATCGCCGGCTCCTTTTCGCAGACTTACAAGCGCAACGCCTTCAACAACGGCTACATCGTGATCGAGTGTCCCGAACTGGTCGACGAACTCAAGGCCGCCAACGCAAACGACGATGCGTTGACGATCCGCACCGCCCGTACCGCCCGCGTCGATTTCACGAGCGGCGCCATCGAGTGTGCAGGCAAGACTTACGCCTTCGCTCCCCTCGGCGAAGTCGCACAGGAGTTGGTCGTCAAGGGCGGTTTCGAGTCACTCATCAAAGAGCAGATCGCCAACATGGCGTGATTGGGAACGGCGGGATCAGAGCCCCGAGCGCCAGCGACGGGTCACTCCCGCGCAGACCGTTGGCGTTGTGCAATCCACGAATGCCCACCTGGGCTAGTATGGTGATTCACGCTGATGGCATCTTATCCGAGCCGCGACCGTGAGGGAGCGGACCAAGGAAACCGCTTCCTTACGGTCGCGGCTCGGTTTGCAGAAGCGTCGGCAATTATGAAACACTACACTAACTGCCGATCTGCTCGAGTTTGGCGAGCGCCCCGGTGTGGGCAGGTGCGATTTCAAGAACCTTGCGGTAATACACGGCCGCCTCATCCGGCTGGGCGGTTCCCAGTAGCATCTCCGCCAGCAGGTACGTATTCTGCAAGCTATCGGGTTCCAGTGCGAGTGCCCGGCGCATCGCCGTCAGCGCCTCGTCCTTGCGACCCAGCACGAACAGTGAGCGGCTGCGAAGACTGTGGGCTGCCGGAACGGATTCGTTCAACCGGAGCGATTCGTCCGCAGCGGACAGTGCATTCGGGTAGTCCTTGCCCAGAAAGAGAACTTGGGCACGCACCAGCCGGAGACTCGCGTCCTTCGGCTGACGATGGACCGCTCGGCGAATCCGCTCGTCGGCATCCGCGAACCGACCCAGCTTCGCGTAAACCAACGCGAGATTCCGAAGCAGCGCGGTGTCGTCGGGCCGCTGCTCCAGAATGCGTTCGGCCAACGCCGCGAGTTTGGGCCAATCCTTGGAATCCTTGAGCCGCTCAAACTCCTGAATGACGGACGTGACTGACCCGGAACTGGCGTGCAACGCTTGATCCAGCGGGTCACGAAAGTGGAACCATGCACCTTTCGGGAGTTTCGCACAGATGTCAAAGTGTCTCTTGGACAACTCCTCTTCACCCAGACCGGCATAGGCTCTTCCCAGGTTGTAGTGACATTGAAAGTCATTCGCGCCCCACTGTACCGCCTCCTGCAAATGCCGCAGAGCTCCCGCAAAGTCCCCGCGGCGAATCGCGACCCGACCCAGACCGACATGCCCCAGGCTGTCGCGTGGTTGCAGTTCAACGTAACGGGCGAACCGCGCCGCCGCCGCCTCGTCGCGTCCCGCTTCGAGGTCGAGTTGACCGAGACGGGCGTGCGTCAGCGGGTATGCGTCATTCAGATCGAGCACTTTCTCGAACGCGGCGAAGGCCTCATCCGTGTGCCCGGTAACCTGGTAGATGCACCCGAGGTAGTAAGGCCAGCGAAAGTCGGCCGCGTCTGCCGTCGCCGCGCGCCGAAAGTGGGCCACGGCTGTTTCGTGCGATTCGAGATGCTCGCTGATCATGCCCATAGTGCCGAACGAAGCAGCGCTCGGCCGGCGCGCCGCATCGCGCAGCGCATCGGTCAATGTGCGCGCCACCGCGGCTTCGGCGGACACAACGGCGGGCGGCGGAGGCAGACCGGCCGACGCGCACCAGACGCGCAGCGCGTCCACGTCCAGACGCCCCACCAGGACACCGGTTTCGTTCGGCGCAAACACGGGTTCCGGGGGGTCTGCGAGGGTCGCCGCCACTTCGGCCGGGGGGTCCTCCTCACGCGTCGGAGTCAACAGGTAACCCGCTCCGGAGAGGATGACCGCGATCAATGCGAAGTTGACTGCTCGGTTGGTGGACCGGCCGCCATTCGACCTATCGGGCGATTGTCCCATGGTGCTCACTGTCCCGATCGGTCCGGCGCGAGAACCTCAAAGCTCGGGGAGGCGCCCTCCCGCAAGCGAACGTGTTTCGACACGGGCAGGTCGGCCCACGACTCCCGTCCCCCGCCGGGCCAAGTGACGGTGGCACGGTCGATCGTCGTCGCGCCACCCAAGCCAACATGCACCCGCGGATCGTTACTCCCGAGATACCCGACGTGCGGTCGCACCTCGCGCAAGTACTGCTCTGATCCCGCGACGATCTCCACTCGCGCGTTCAGCGCGTGGCGAGCGCCGCTCGCGGGTGTCAGGTCGAACATCGCCCACGCGTTGGCTCCGGCCTGTTCGTTGCGCAAGAGTCGCGCCGGACCGCGGTTGTTGGTCACGAGAATGTCGATGTCCCCGTCATTGTCGTAATCGCCCATGATCGCGCCGCGACTCATCTGTACCGGTTCAATCGGCAGCCCCGCCTCGCCGCTCGCGTCGCGGAAACGCCCGTCCGCGCCTCTGCGGATGAACTGGTTCGGCTCCGCGAAAGGCCGGTCCGACCGCTCCGACGTGATACGCCGATTGACCGCGCCGTTGGCGATGAAACCGTCAAGCCGGCCGTCGTGGTCTTGATCGAACAGAGCGATGCCGAACGCGGTGGACGGCATGCTCCAGCCGCCGAACCCCCACGCGTGCGTCATGTCCGTGAAGAAACCCCCGTCATTCCGCAGGCACAGATGAGCCTGGTCGCGAATGTTCATCACCACGAGGTCGTAGTCGCCGTCGTGATCGAAATCCTCCGCGGCCGTCCCCATTCCCGCAATGGCCAAACCGTCTGAGTTGTACGCGCAACCCCGAATCGCGCCGGCCTCCTCGAACGTCCCGTCCTTGCGATTGATCCACAGAAAGCCCGGCGTCTGATCGTTGGCTACGAAGATGTCGACCCAGCCGTCGCCGTCGACGTCGGTGCAGAGAATGCCGAGACCGTTGCCCTTGTGAGCACCGACGCCGGAGGCATCGGTTGCGTCCTCAAACCGCCCGCCGCCGAGGTTGCGATACAGACGGTGTTGAGCCGGCGGGTAGCTGATCGGGCTGCAATAGTCGCGGTCCCCCGCGGGGTCGTAGCAGGCGTGCTCTTCGTCCGCCGACCATTCGACATAGTTGACGACGTAGAGATCGAGCAGGCCGTCGCGATCGTAGTCGACAAACGCGGCCCCCTCTCCGAATCCCGGGTCGCCCACGCCGGCCGATCCGGTGATGTCCGTGAATCGCCCGCCGTCATTGCGCAGCAAGACGTTGGGACCGAGTCGTGTGACGTAGAGATCGGTGTCGCCGTCGTTGTCGATGTCCGCCGCGGCGCAACCCATGCCGTAGCCGGGTACGTCCGCGCCCGAGCCCGCGCTCACATCGGTGAATCGCCCGCCGTCGTTGCGATAGAGCTTGTTGCGATAGTCGAGATTCGCCCCGACGACCTTGCCGCCCTGAACGAGGTAGATGTCCAGATCGCCGTCGTCGTCATAGTCGATGAACGCCCCGCCGGAGCCCATCTCCTCGGGCAGTCGATACTCACCCGCGGCGTCCGCCTCATGCGTGAAAACGATGCCGGATGCCGCCGCGACGTCCACGAACACGGCTTTCACCGGGTCAATCCGTTGCGCGGGCTTCGGATCGCTTCCGCCGGCGGACGGGCTCACGCGTTCATCGCGCATCGCGCGACGAAGGGCGAACCCTCCGACGATCAGAGCGACGACGACAAGGACGATCGTTACGGATCGAGACACTCACCAATCCTCCCGCAGATTCAGCGTTGCACCACGCGGGAGGCCATCCTACAGGTTCACCGCTCACCCGTCACGGCGTGACCGCACGCGCCGGCGAACCACCGCAACGCTCCCCATCGCCAGTAGCGCGAGTGTGCTCGGCTCGGGGACGACGGTGATGGACCACGCATCGATCGCCCCGGTATCGGAGCCTGACCCGTTGCGAATGGTGACCGTCCAGATTCCGTTGAGATCGCCGGTTGGCAGCGGGTTGGATGCAAGGCCGAAGTTGCCCGTTGGGAAGAAGTCGCCGGACGGAATCGTCGAGGGTTGGGTCTCGGAGAACAGTAAGCCGTCGTTCGACCACTCGTAGGTGTTGAACTGCACAAAGTCCGAACTGCTACCGCAAGAAACGCCATCCGCACCGGGGCGATCGAGCATGAAGGTGGTGTACTCGCCGGGACCCGCAAGAGTGATTTCCAGATTGCCGGCCCATGTGTGACGAAACCCGATGAGTTCGATCGATTCGATCTCGGTGCCGGCCTCGCCGGAAATGTCGATCTCGCCGAGAACGTAGAGCGGTGAGCCGTCCACATCACCGCATCCGATTCCGCCGCTGCTAATCGCGACGCCGGTTCCGAAGT
>JAJDDR010000156.1 GCA_029260255.1 Phycisphaerae bacterium | reverse complement strand
GCAAGGGCGAGGCAAGCTCGACCGCCGCCACCGCCACCCATTACCCGTCAATCGCGTCTACCTCTACCCACTCCAAAAGCACTTCCGCCAGAAGCTCCACGCCAAAGCCGCACCGTAGATGACACGGGTTCACTGAATGTTCACCGTCCGTGTTCCGCAACCGGGGCGTAACCTCATTTCACAACTGGGTTTGGAATCATCCGAGCGCAGCGTTGGACATCGCCCCCGATTCGGCTAAACTCCCCCGCTGTCGCCAACCGCGACGGTCTCGTCGGACGCGAACCAGCCGAGCGGTGGCGGTGGCGATGCCCGGATCTTTCGACCCACGACCGGGATTGGGCGGCGTCGCGGATTCGTGCGTCCCTCGGGGACAGTTATCCACAGTCGGTCGCACCGCGTTTCCGTGAGGACGTTGTAATCCGCAGACTTCCCCCGATCGGGGCATCCGGCGTGGCCGAGACGGACGCAAGCGGCGACGCGGTGACGGCGGACTCGCGTGTAAACCTAGTGACTACAGAATATTATGTCATGCGGGACGCACTCACAGAGTAGGACAGCACCACTGGAACCTCTGTGCAGGCGCGCGAGGCTGCCCCGATGCGACGCCGGATCGCTTGCCGCGGTTCGAGTTATCAACACATCGTCCACCGGGAGAAGGAGGGACTTTCGCCCATGATATCACTGCCCAGCGCGCCGCTTCTGGAAGTCAGGAACATTGTGAAAAGTTACGACGGGCGGGTCGTGGTGAACCGGGTGAGTTTTACGGTCGAGTCGGGCGAAATCGTCGGGCTGCTCGGAAGGAACGGCGCGGGCAAAACCACGAGTTTTCGCATGGCGGTCGGGATGATCGCCCAGGAATCCGGCCAGGTGTTGTTAAACGGCAAGGACATCTCTCGCGTACCGATGTACAAGCGCGCGCAGCTCGGTATCGGCTATCTCGCACAGGAACCCAGTGTGTTCCAACGCCTGACGGTTGAGCAGAATCTTCTGGCCATCCTCGAGACGCTTCGCGGACTGAACCAGCGGCAGAGGCTGGACGCCGCGCACCGCCTTATCGGGCAGTTTGGGCTGACCAAGCAGGCGAAGCAAACCGCCCGCACCCTGTCCGGCGGCGAACGGCGCAAGCTGGAAATCGCCCGATCTCTAATCACCAACCCGAAGCTGATCCTCCTGGACGAGCCGTTCAGCGGGGTTGATCCCATCGCGTTGCAGGAACTGCAACGTGAAATCCTGCGCCTGCGCGAGGAGCGTGGGATCGCCGTCCTGCTGACCGACCACAACGTGCGCGAGACGCTCGCGGTCACCGATCGGAGCTACATCCTCGTCGAAGGGAACATCCTCGCCTCCGGCCCGCCGAAGACACTCATCCAGAACGACATCGTCCGCTCGGAGTATCTCGGCAACACGTTTCGCGGTGACGAGTTCGACGAGGAAAACAGAAAGTAGAAAGTAGAAAGTAGAAAACACCGTCGTTCCCACTTTCCACTTTCCACTTTCTACTTTCTACTTTCTACTTTCCCTACGGCCTCCACGGCGTGAGCGAGAAGGCGGTGACCGCGGCCGCCGCCACGAAGACCACCAACGCCACCCAACCGAGTTTTTTCCGTATCTCGTAGCTCACGTTCGCGAAGACCCCGTCGACCGCGTCCAGCGCGCGCAGGACGATGTTCATCACGCACCCGAGTCCCCGGCGCGCTGCGCGCTCGGACACCAGCAGTGCGGATTTCGACTTGCTCGCAGCGGTTTGTGACGGCACGGCTTCCTGCGGCCGAGTCGCGTTCGGCGCGGGGTCCGTATCCGAGAGCAAGGCATTTGCGAGGTCCCCCGGAGCAGACACCTCATC
Organism: Phycisphaerae bacterium; assembly: GCA_029260255.1. Lineage (GTDB taxonomy): Bacteria > Planctomycetota > Phycisphaerae > UBA1845 > UBA1845 > OFTM285. The sequence goes on along the minus strand of JAJDDR010000156.1, from coordinate 7,641 downwards.
GAATCCCCAGTCCGCCGGCGCACTCATCGGCTGTTCGGCGGTGGGCAGCGGAAGCGACTCGATTTCGCTTCGGGAATCCGCGCCGGGTGGGGCGCCTGACGTGTCTTCCCGCTGTGACGCCGCAGTGGCGCGCGCGGTCGTGGGGGCGAGCGAATCGGTGTGCGCCTTCGGAGGGCTGTCCTCAGCCGATCCACCGCCGGTCACCTCAGCGGTGGCGACCGACTCGACTCCGCCGTCCAACGGATCCTGTTCGCCGTCGCCGCTATCACTCTGGGACGCTTCGACCGTGTCCCCGGCGACTTCCTTGAGCATGTTCTCCACGTGTTCGAGTTGGGCGTCGACGCGGGGGAACGGTGAGTCTTCCTCGTACGAGGCGAGGTCGGCGAGCGATCCCGGTTCGAGTTCGGTCGTCCCCAACTCCGACCCCAGTTGACGCGACAGATCGGATGCTTCGGACAGCATGCGGTCGATGTCCGCAGTGTCCATTGGGTCCGAAGCGTCTCCGTCGGACGGCTCGATTGGGTTCGAATCTGGTTCGGGCATGAGGCATCGCCGGTTCCGGCCGTGGGTATCATCGGTGCCCGGACCGGAAAACTTCAAGGATCCTTCGGACGGTGACGTTGTCGCGCGACGAACCCCGGCGATAATCCCCGGCATGTCACCCGTGCGATTGTTCCACAGCCCAATCTCCAGCGGGCGCTCAGAGCTGAACCCCGCGGAATCGCACCACTTCGCCTCGGTCCTCCGCGGCCGGCTCGGCGATGAACTGCTCCTCTTCGACGGCGAGGGGCATGAAGGTGTCGCAACGGTGGTCGAACTCGGCAAGGCACGCGCGGTCGTCGATGTGGGCGAGATCAGCGAGCGCCCATTCGGGCAGCGCGTCTGGCTGACTATCGCAACAGCCATGCCACGCAAGCACCGTCAGGGGTTCCTCTTTGAAAAATGCACCGAGCTGGGCACTCGCGCGATTTGGCCGACCGTCTGCGAGCGGAGCGTGGTCCTCCCCCGCGCGGGCAGCGATGAACGTTGGCGGCGGACCACCATCGAAGCGGCCAAACAGTGTGGGAGGTGTTGGCTGCCGCGGATCGTCGCCCCTTTGCGGTTTTCCGAAACGATCGACCGATGCGCGGCGTTCGATCTCAGCGTAGTGACAGATCCTGGCACTTCTACGACACTTGCCCAGGCCATCTCCGCGCACGTCGGCCCCGCCACCGATAAACCGAACGCGGGCGCGACCACGCAGATCCTCGTCTGGGTCGGTCCGGAAGGGGGGTTGTCGCCCGACGAGGTAGCGACCGCAACTCAGGCAGGCGCCGTACGCGCGTCGCTCGGCAACACCGTGCTGCGCGTCGAGACGGCAGCCGTCGCGGTCGCGGCAATTGCGGCGCAGATGCAGTAACGCGCGGAACATCACCCGACCGCGCCCGGTGACAATGCAATTAATACTGCCCGGCTACCGCGCGAGCCGCGCGATCTCAGATCAAGCGTGCCGCGCGGTGCGAATCCGCTTATTCCGTTTGCGTATCGGACGCTCTATTGACTAACATCGTGGCAGTGGTTCATGCCGGAGCGTCGCCGCCGGTCGGCGCGCGCTGCGGCTCGAGTGGGACAACGGCTTCGAATTCGGAACATGGAGTGCGGAAGAATGAACGTGGGAATCAGATTCTCGGTGGCGATGCTGTCGGCGGCGGTTGCGTGCTGGATTTCACCCGTCGCCGCGGCGCGGGCATCGGAACAAGCAGGCGTGGTCCATCGCCAGGCCGCCGTCGCGGCGTTTCGGCATGTCCACCAGCAGACCCGCTTCTTCAACGACGGTGACAGGATCGGGCGCGTCTTCGGTGCGGCGTTCGGCAACGGATCAAGCCCCGAGGACACGGCGGAGCGCTTTCGCGTCGCGCATTCGCGGATCTTCGGCGTGCCCGCTGCCGATCTCGACCCCCGAGGACCGCTTCTCGACGAACGGCACACCCAGCCGCTCATGTACGACGCCGCAACCGGCACCTACAAGTTCACACTCGTGTACTACACGCAGCGTGTCGGCCGTATCCCGGTCTTTCGCTCCGACCTGCGCCTGCTGGTACGCAATGAGGTCGGCTTTCCGCTCGTGCTGGCCTCCAACGGACTCCACGACCTGAACGGGTTCACGACCAACGCCGAGACCGCGCACGACTCCGCGCCCGGTCTTGCGGCGGCGCGCGTTGCCTATCCCACACTGACCCAGTTCACCGGCGCGCAGCCGGTCGTGTGGGCCGGTGTGAACGGTGAAGTCGTGGCGCCCAGCCTGGCGTTCACATTCGTCGGCGACAATCGGCTGCTGGACACGACAAGCGCAGAGAAGCGCCTCTTCGTGACCGACGCCGCGACCGGTCGGATCCTGTACCAAGAGGATCAGATCTTCGATGTCGACGTGACCGGAAACGTCAGCGGAATGGCCACCCAGGGAATCGCGACGGACGAGTGCGAGGACGAGGACGTCGAGTCGATGCCCTACGCACGCGTCAACATCGGCGGCAACGCCGTGTTCGCCGATGAGTTCGGCGACTTCGTCATTCCCCACGGCGGCGCGGGCGACGTCGTCGTTGAGTCGCGGCTGCAAGGCGACTTCTTCCGCGTCGAGAACGCGGCCGGCGCCAACAGCCTTCTGTCAGCGACGGTCACGCCGCCGGGTCCGGCAGTTCTTCTGCACAACGAGGACAACACCAGCGGCACGACGCGCGCCGAGGTGAATGCGTACCTGCACTCGAACATCGTACGTGACATGGTGCTGCGGTTTAATCCCAACTATCCGGTGATCGCCAACCAGCATGACTTCACAGTCAACGTCAACCAACTCGGCGGTATCTGCCCCTGCAACGCGCAGTACACCGGCTCGGCGATCAACTTCTGCAACCAAAGCGGTAGCTGTCCGAACATGGCGTTCTCGGTCGTGATTCACCACGAGTACGGCCACCATCTCGTCGCCATGGCCCAAAGCGGACAAGGGCAGTACGGCGAAGGCACGGGCGACCTGATGGGCCTGCTCATCACCGACGCTCCGGAAAACGGACTCGGTGTCTTCGGAGGCTGCAACACGCCGGCGCGCAACGCCGTGAACAGTCTCCAGTATCCCTGCAACGCGGAGATACACACCTGCGGACAGCTCCTGACCGGATGCGCCTGGGAGACGAGGAACGAGTTGATTCTGACCGAGCCGGACAACTACCAGGACATCCTCGGAAACCTGGCGGTCAACGCGATACTGCTGCACGGCAGCAGCAGCAACATCACCCCGGCCATCACGGTCGACTATCTGACGCTCGACGACGATGACGACACGATTGACAACGGCACTCCGCACTACAACGAAATAAACACCGGGTTCGGCGAGCACAACATGCCCGGTCCGGAATTGGCACAACTTGCGTTCGTGTACCCCGATGGACGGCCGACCTTCTCCGATCCGAACAACGGCGCTCCGATCCTCGTGGAGATTCAATCGGTCGCCGGAGTGCTGGACACCGACACGCCGCCCTCGCTTCACACGTCGATCGACGGTGAACCGTTTGCGGAAACCGATTTGATGCCCGTCGCCGGCAAGGACGATCGATTCGCCGCGACGTTGCCGGCGGCGCCTTGTTTCTCCACGATCGCGTGGTACGTCTCCGCCCGCACGGTCGCCGGCCTGACCGTCGCGAGTCCGGACGGCGCCCCCACCGAGACCTTCTCTGCGTTCGTGGCGACCGACACTACGACTGTGGTCGATGAGGATTTCGAGAGCCCGGTCGGCTATACCGTCTCCGGCGATCCGGTCGGTGCGGGCACCGGCGAATGGGAGGTCGGCGTACCCGCGGGCGACGGTAACCGCGGCGACCCCACCGCCGACTTCGACGGGTCCGGACAGTGCTACCTCACCGGAAACGCCGCGGGCAACACCGACGTCGACGACGGCACGACGATTCTCACGTCTCCGTTGTTCGACATGAGCGGCGCCGACATCAGGTACTTCTTGAGCTACGCCCGCTGGTATTCCAACACGGCCGGCGCCGCGCCCAATGCCGACATCTTCGAGGTCGAGATCTCAAACGATGATGGCGCCAACTGGCAAAACCTCGAGACGGTCGGTCCGACCGGCCCGGAGGTTGAAGGCGGCTGGTTCCATGTCCGTCATAACATCAGCGACACCATCGACCCGACCGGACAGATGCGCGTGCGATTCCTCGCTTCGGACCTCGGCTCCGGTTCGGTGATCGAGGCGGCCGTCGATGCTCTGGCGGTTGACACCGTCGACTGCGAGTCCGTGGACAAGACGCCGCCGATGATCCTCCACGACAACGGGGCCAACACGCGACCCTTCAGCGGCTACATCGACCCGCGAGCGGAGAGTTCCGACGGGATGAGCGTCGACCTCGGAATCAATCAGATCGTAATACGGTTCAGCGAGCCGGTGCGCTCCGTCGGCGGCGGGGCGTTGTCGGCCGGCGACTTTACCGTATCCGGTACCGGCACCGGGCATCCGGCCGTTGCGAGCATCGACGACTCCGCGAATCCAATCGTGGTACTCACGCTTTCGGGTCTGATCCCGCTTCAGGAGTGGACCACGATCGTTGCGACCGTCGAGGACCAAGCGGGCAACGTCATCGAAAACACCGGCAACCACGGGCCCGGCGTTGACGAACCCGATCGCGTGGATATCGGCTACTTGCCCGCCGACGTGGATCAGAACCGTGAGGTGACACCGTTTGACCTGTTGCAGTTCCGGCAGGTCGTCAACGACGTCGTTGATCCCGCACAGGGCACCGACGCCGACTTCATCGACACCGACCGCAACGGCGCGGTGACGCCGTTCGACCTGATGGCGTTCAGGCAACTGATCAACGGAACCGGAGTCGCGACGCGGCCATGGGAAGGCGAGACACTCCCACAGCGTCCGTGACTCTTCTCGGACCCGACAACATCCGCCGGGTGGTGCGACAGTATGAGCGCGCCGCCCGGCCGTTCTTGTGCGCTTGACGTCGCTCGACGGGGCGCGTTCACAGAGTGCCGCGCGGTGGCAGTGCAATTTATCCGGCGGCGGTGTCGCACGCGCCGGCAATCGTCTGGACTTCTCGTCATCACGCGCATTTCCCCGATGAGAATCCGCTTATTCCGTTGCCTATAGGACGCTCAACTGAGTAACATCACGCTTGTGGATCATGCCGCAACACGCCCACCGACAGGCGGTTGGGCTCGGCAGATGATCCTGGTTCAGGAATTCGACGATCGGTCGCTCGGTCGCGGCTTCCGAGCCGAGAGTCCCTCCCCTACGGCAATAGCATGAGGCGGTTGCTCGCAGCGCGGCGGAGTCCGCGCGGCGGTGACGGTGCCGTACGCGAATGGTGCCCGATCAAGCAGGCAACGATCGGGACGCTTGTCGCGGACGCTCGTGATTCGAGAACGGAAGTTACGGATTCGATGTATGGAGCATGAAGGAATGAAGGCGAGAATCAGATTCTTTTCAGCGCTGTCCTTGAGTGTCGTGATCGCCGGCACGTCGTTCCTGGCGACGGCGCAGGCGTCCGAACAGGACGGAGCGGCGGACCGCCACGAGGCCGTCACCGCGTTTCAGCAAACGTACCCGCGGGCGCACTTCTACGACGACGGCAGCAGAGTCGCCAGCATCTACGGCTCACCCTTCGGACACGGCGCGAGCCCCGAGGACACAGCCGAGCAGTTCAGAACGGCGCATTCGCACGTGTTCGGCGTGCCGGCCGATCAACTCGACGCGCGCGGCCCGCTGCTCGATGAACGTCACACCCAACCGCTGATGTACGACGCCGCGACCGACACGTACAAGTTCACTCTGGTGTACTACACCCAGCGCGTTGCCGGCGTGCCGGTGTTCCGAGCCGACCTGCGCTTGCTGGTGCGTAACGAAGACGGGTACCCCCTCGTGCTCGCCAGGAACGGGCTCCGCGAGCTCGGCGGATTCGCGTTAAACGCCGGAGCGGCGATCGATTCCGCGACCGGTCTCGCCACCGCGCGAGCGGCGAACCCCTCGCTATTGCGGTTCACCAACGCCGATCCCGTCATCTGGGCGGGCGTCGGGAACGACACGGTTACGCCGACGCTCGCGTTCACCTTTGTGGGAGACAACGACCTGCTCGACACTTCCCTGGCCGAGAAGCGACTCTTCGTGACCGATGCCGCGACCGGGCAGATTCTCTTTGAAGAAGATCAGATCTACGAAGTCGATGTGACGGGTACCGTCGGTGGCATGGCCACGCAGGGGATCGCTTCGGATGTCTGCGAGGACGAAGAATGGGAGGCGATGCCCTACGCCCGCGTGAACATCGGCGGGAACTCCGTGTTCGCCGACGAGTTTGGCGACTTCGTGATTCCCAACGGCGGTTCGGGCAACGTCACGGTCGAGTCACGACTACGAGGCAATTACTTCAACGTCGATAACAGAGCAGGTGCCGAAGCGCTGCTCACCGAAAGCGTCACACCGCCCGGTCCCGTCGATTTCGTGCACAACGAAGCGAACACCAACGGCAACAACCGGGCCGAAGTCAACGGATACCTCAACGCAAACATCGTCCGTGACCACGCGTTGCGATACAACCCGAGCTACCCGGTGATCGCCAACCAGCACAACTTCGGTGTCATCGTCAATGACAACTGCACGTGCAACGCCTTCTACTCCGGGTCGTCCATCATCTTCTGCCGCGCCGGCGGATGCGCGAACATGGCGATGTCGGTCGTCATTCACCACGAGTACGGCCACCACCTCGTCGCCATGGCCAACAGCGGTCAAGGCGCCTACGGCGAGGGCACGGGCGATCTCATGGGGTTGATCATCACCGACAGACCGGAGAACGGGCTGGGCATCTTCGGAGGCTGCTTCTCGCCGGCGCGCACCGCGGTGAACAACATCCAGTACCCGTGCTTCAACCCCATCCACCACTGTGGTCAACTCTTGACCGGATGCGTCTGGGAAACCCGCAACGAGTTGGTCATCACCGAGCCTGATAACTACCGCGACATCGTCTCCAGCCTCGCGATCAACGCGATTCTGTTGCACAACGGCAGCAGCATCACGCCGCAGATCACCATTGACTACCTTACGCTCGACGACGACGACGGCGATCTCGACAACGGAACGCCACACTACCTCGAAATCCACACCGGGTTCGGCCAGCACAACATGCCGGGTCCCGATCTGGACACCACTCCGCCGACGATTGACCACGACGACGGAGTCGACACGCGACCCTTCACCGGCTACGTCGATCCGCGTGCCGAGAGCACCGACGGCGTCAACGTCAATCTCGGGATCGACGAGGTGGTCATCCGCTTCAGCGAGCCCGTTCGCGGCATCGGAGGCGGCGCGCTGACGCCCTCCGACTTCGATGTCACCGGAACCGGCACGGGGCACCCGACCGTGACCAGCGTCAACACCTCGCAGAATCCCAAGATCGCACTCACGCTGTCCGGCGCGATACCGCTACAGGAATGGACGACGATCATCGCTCACGTCGAGGATGAACTCGGCAACGTCATCGTCAACGCCGGTGACCAGGGACCCGGCATCGACGAGTCGGACCGCGTGGACATCGGCTTCTTGCCCGCCGATGTCGACCAGGGCGGCAACGTAACTCCGTTCGATTTGTTGAAGTTCCGCCA
>JAJDDR010000155.1 GCA_029260255.1 Phycisphaerae bacterium | reverse complement strand
CGCTGCCGCAGCGCTGGCAGCACCAATCGTCCCGCGTCAGGACCGCCAAGTGAACCGCAGGATCAAGCCGATGGGGCTTGCTCAGCTTCATGCCGCACCCCGGCCAGAAAGTCCGCGCATATGAGCTCCAAGGCGTACGTGTCGCCCACCGGCCCGCCCCGCTGCACGTGCTGGATCGCTCGCTCCACCACCATCCACTGATCCAACGAGAAAGCCCAAAGCCGCTTGACCACCTCGTCGCACGTCACCGGCCGAATCCCCAGCGCCCGCTGGACCTTCTCGCGAACCTCTGCCAGCGACAGCGGCGCCGCCTCCGCCTGGTCAACCAGTTCCCGAACGGTCTTGGCATCGTTCAGCCGAAAAATCTCCAGGCACTTCGAGATGTCCAGCCGAATCAGCTTGGCCCGATCGATCTCGAAGTCCCGTGACTTGCGAACCAGCTTGATGAGATACATGGCCCATCGAGGGCTGATCTCCAGCCGCTGCCCCAGAAAAGTCTGGAAGTTCTTGAACCCGAGCGTCCGGTAAGCGAGAGACTCCTGAATCTCAACCAGCACCTCGCCAAGCTGAAGCCAGTGACGCCGGATCGACGTCCGGAGCTCTGCCAGCTTGGCGTCCATCCGCTTGGCAACGGACTCCGGCGGAAACACACCGACCTGCCCGGAGCTAACCTTCATGCCGTCGCCTTGCCCTCACCCAGTGCTTGCTGCTGCTCGAACGAGTACGTCCGCTCGATCCGTTCACCCGCTGTGGCCATGTCTGCCAATCGCGTGTACCCGGCGTCCTCGGGTCCCACCCACACTGGCTGACGGCCGCCGTGCTTTCGATGTGTTCGTTTTCTTCTTGCTGGGCATTCTTGCGCTCCTCGTTCAAGCCGCTTGAAGCAGCGTCGGTTCCAACGCGTGATTCGACATCAACCCCTTGCCACAGGCGTGCTTCACCGGGCAGGCATCGCACCCGCCGTACATCGCCGGCGGGTTCCAAAAGAACCCGCCGGCCCGGATGGCGGCGATGATCCTGGCGATCGCCTGGGCACCCTGAGCCGGTTGCTCAGGCGTTTTCGATATGCAGTAGCACGGATCGCCACGCAACGATCCCACCTCATACGTTGGCCCAATGAAACCGGACGTGCCGGCAACCTTACGCCGACGGGCGACACGCCGTCGACCCGCAGTCGGCGATCGCACGGTTGCGACCCGCGAGGGGTTGCATGCACCGACCACCTCCGGCCCACAATTAGTGCCTGAGGCGGCAAGATACTCCAAAGTGGTCTTGACATTCGGCGGATCCTGTGTAAGGTAAATGTTTGGGTTGTTCTTGTAATGGGGAGTCTGGCTGCACGAGGGAGGCGGCGCGATGAAGAAGGCTATGACCCAGGACCAACGGGACGCCAATCGCCGGAACGCCGGCAAATCGACCGGGCCCCGAACGGCGGCCGGCAAGACGATCGCAAAACGCAACGCCCTTAAGCATGGGCTCCTTGCACGAGAAGCGGTCGTGTGCAGCGGCGACGGAGCCGAGAACATCGCCGACTTCGATGCACTCTTGGATCAGCTTATTGCCGAGTTCAAACCAAACGGACCCTTGGAGCAACTCCTCGTCGAACGCATCACGGCGTGCTTCTGGCGCCTGCGGCGAGCACAGCGCTTTGAGGTCGGCTCGATTCGCGGATCGCTCGACTGTTGCAAGCGATCCAGCGGCGCCTCATTCAAGAGCGCCCGCCTGCGAGAGGCCGAAGAGCAACTCGCCCATTGCGAGCAGTTCCTGCAATACGAGACCAACGCCGCCAAATGGCTGGAAAAGCGGAGTGTACTTGATGACCTTGAGGCCGTTGGGAATCTGGGCCGAGCGTGGGACCTCGTCGACACGGAACACGACCAAACGCTCATGATCAACGAGCGTCTGGCCGACTGGCATGAGCGGTTTCGGGCCGGCTTACTGGAAGTAGGTCTCGTTGGGGACAAGTTGCGCGAAACTCTGACAGAGGCACAGCGTTGCGTCATCAGTTCTCTCGAACAGGAAATCGAACGACTCTCTTCGATAGTAGAGGAGGAGAATCGCTACGAACAACTGGGGCAAGAACGCGAGGGACTGGCCTGTTCGATTCCAAGACACGACGACCTCAACCTTCTCCTCCGGTACGAGACGATGATCGATCGCGAACTCGACCGGGCGCTGGTCACCCTTGAGCGGCGTCAGCGGGCACGGCGGGGTGAGGTCGTTCCTGCGCCGTTGACGTTGGACCTGAACCTAACGGATACCCGTGATGCCGTGTAGCATGAGCGCAGCCATCCGAACGACGCATCGGGAGCAAGGCACAGCCCCTGCGGTTGGGAGCGCGCCGCTCGATCAACACGTCCGTCCGGCCCGAAACGACGAAACTCGTATTACGAAACGAACCCATACTGGTGTTTTGCTTGTATTTGTCCATGCTCACTTCAATAGCCGGCCCGCATTGCACGCCAGTTGAGGCAAATGGCGCACCGTCAGTCGGCCAATCCTACGGCACGAGCCTGGTTATCTAAGCCCGGGATCGGCGTTACCGAAGTCGAGTTTGCCTCCTCGAAGATGCGGAGAGAAATGTACCCGGTTCGGCCGACTGCTTGCCCCACCAACCCGCGCGATACCGAATTGATCCGTGACGAAAGAGATGCTACTCGGACGAACCCGTGAAAGACCGTTGGAACACGCCGACGTCGGCGAGCCCCACGGAACCATCCGCGTTGCAATCAAAACATGTCCGGCACGAAGGAGACGTCGGCGACAAATCAACGCAGGCTTGTAGTTCCCGAAAATCCAGCAGGTCGATGTCGCCGTCGTCGTCGCAGTCATTCGTGCAAGCGGGGATCTGCACCGCGCCGTCGCAGAGCACTCCTCCGTTATCGATCAGATGCACGTAGTAAATGGGACAGTCACAAAGCAATGTGGACGCCGACTCGAGAACCAGCGTGTCCACATACACCGCTTCGCAGACCCCACCGGGGGAGTCTATCTGATTGACGAATCCATCCACCAGCCGAACGGTACCGTTCGCACCAACAACCATGGCACCGATCGCGAAGTTATTCACCAAGCCGGACGGATCGGCCCCACGATCCTCGCCCGCCACCTCGAATGACTGCTCCAGCGCTCCGTTCATCTCGACGACGCCCGTCGCGAAATCGAAACAGCCGGCTGCGACAACGTGATTGTCGAAATCACCGCCCAGAAACAGAAACCCCTCCATGTCCACCTCGGCGACGCCTTCCATGACCATGCTCCCCCCGACGTGCATCTCGGACGTGCCGAACGCAGACACACTCGGGGGCGTGCACCCGCCGACCGCGGCACTCGGCGGAGTGCAGCCGCCCGCGGGCGCGCCGCTCGCCCGTCCGGCGAAGCAGCCCATGACTGCGACGTTCCCATCCACACA
>JAJDDR010000154.1 GCA_029260255.1 Phycisphaerae bacterium | reverse complement strand
CTGGAATCGCCCCTGCCACAACGCGAGCTTCTTCGAATCAGTCGAACGAGCCATGCCGGACCTCCTGGCCATCAAACCCCGTCAATCAACACCCGAGCCAGGATAGCCGTTCCGTCAAGAATGGTTCTGATGGGCGCTTACGCTGAGCGTGCGCATAAGTTCTCCTTTCGATTGTTGATGACAACGTCTTTCAAAACCGTGACATGCACCACCGAGCACTCGGCGGCGACTCGGGGGCGCGGTCGACGAGCATCGGCGTTGATTGAACTACTCAGATTCGCGTGCGAGAGAGAACTGCTTGAAGGGACCATTAACGACAGAAGTCGTGAGATTTGTCAAGCGGCCTGCATCGGGTGCGAAATCCTCGCGGCGCGCCGTCCTTTATCGTGCAACGTGCTAAGCCTAAGGGCCCGACGTCGAGCGGCGCCCGAAAAAAACTGGAGAAACCAGGCCCGGGGCATGTGACTCAATCAGACCAACGCAGCCGCAACAAGACTGAACATGACCGACAAGACGGCTCCCGGCGTTCGGCGCGCGAGTTTCCTGTCGCGGGAGGCCGTCGTCGAGAAGATCGCGCGGTATAATGAAGCGGTGGCTTCGGCTGCGCGCTCTTTGGCAAGTGAAGACGCGACATCGGATAACAGAAACAATCCCTTTATGGGTTTGTTGTTCCGCCCTCGTCGTCCAGGGCGAGACACGTTAATGGACGGCATTTATCCGCCTGCGAACGCCCGGGCGTGAGACAACAATCGGCGTTGCCTTTCGGCAAGTTGGTGTTCGGAGCATTTCGGTTCGCTCACCCCGCATTGCGTCGGCAACTCGTACACGTACGAGCTGTCGGCGGAGTGGTGGTGGATGAGGTTGTGGCAACCGTAGCTGACCGATAAGGATCGGCAGTGAGTATCCCAATGAGGATGCAAGTATGGAAGAGCAAAAACGAACCGGAATACCGGTGCAGGAGTTCACCTTTGGAATGGTTCATGCGACCGTCTGGGCCAACAGGGGTCATAACGGCGGCTTGGTTCTAAAGATCAGCCTGCGCCGTTTGGAGACGTCCCGCGACGGGGCGACGGCGTATCGGACTGCGTTCTACCCGGAAGACCTGGAAGACGTTTCGCGTGTAGCGATTCGTACGGGTGCATGGGTGAGAGATGCAGCCCAGCTACTCCTTCCCCCGAAAACGAATGGGGCCGATCCCCGACACTCGAGGATAAAACTCGAGAAGAAAACCCCCGGTGCTGCAAGCCCGGCGAACCTGGAGGATCCGCAATGGACCTAATCCTTCGGGGTCGTCGCCGCCGGTGGCACGCGCGCGTCAAGCAACTTACCTTGCTTCGCGAACGTCCATTTGGCCCGCCACTGTGGCAGCGCATCCTATTTCTAATAGGATTGTGCTCCCTGTGGGCGTGGCTATGGACACCGCGTGTCACCGGATAGCGACACTCCCAACACAGCCGAAAGGTACTGGCGGGGCTTCGGACTCTTTTGAGTCCGGGGCCTCGCCTCTTTTTCATAGCACGGCGGAGTGACCTGGATCAACTGAAAATCGAACACCGCCGGATGAAGTTGTCGTTTGCTACGGAACGAGCGCTCCCGTCTTGATCCAATACGGCGCAAGCTCGATGAATTCCCGATAGCGTGCCTCAGCTTCTTTCCATTCGCTTTCCGATTGGGGATACCAGTTCCACTTCGGGCGATCGTTTGGATATCCCTGGCCGCCGAAACCGTCTCTGTCAACTGAAGCGCTGCGGGCGGCGAGAATGCTCGTTTGGTGTTGCTTGGATTGGCCGGCGGCCGTCTTGCAGAACACGACGACGTTCTTGAGAACGCCTGCAAGCTGCATATCGGTGTAGGAAGCGGGCCGGGGATACCTGTACGCATAAGAGGGCTCTACTTGTGCCGTAAGACCTAGCTTATTGAATCGATACGTCCCCTTCGCGAGAAACGGCTGGTACTTCGCCTGTACCGAAGGATCGGCCGCGCGTCGTTGGAGGGCGTCGATTCGCGCCTGCTCAGCTTTGCGTTGCTCCTCCTCACGAGTGCGGGCGAGTTCTCGATTTGCCTCGCGTTGCTTCATCTCCTCCTGCAAACGCTTCTTTTCAAGTTCACGAGCGGCCTCATTGCGTACGCGTTCGGCTTCGAGTTGGGCGAGTTTCTTGTTTGCCTTCCGCGTCTCCTCTTCAACGACCAAAGCGATGGCTTCCGCCTGTTCAAGGGCATCGCGGTTTGCCATCGAGTCCAGCGTCTCCCGAAGTGTACGACTTGCGGGGGCTTTTGAGGGGTCACGTCGTGATGCATCGACCATGCTTTGGATCTGCCGGGCGTCCTTTCGGTAAGAGCGGGTCGCTTCCAGCGCTTGGGTCCTAAGTTCATCGAGGTGATCCCAAAGCGATTGGTCGGGTGTGTAGATGGCCTCTTGATTCCTCAGCGCGTTACTTACTGGCTCGATGGCTGCGGCGACCACAGTCCGGAGTCGATCAGGTGTTTTCGGGCTTGGGCGCTGGCCCTTATTGTAGATTTCGTGAAAGGCATCGACATACGTCGGGTTGTTGGCGAGGAACCGGCCGGCGTCGTTTTCGAGAAGGGCCTCAACCTCTGTCTTCCAGGACACGATTTCTGCTTCGAGCTCGTCGATGGCTTCGTTGACTTCGTCCGCGGCCTGCGAGAATTCGAGAAGCCGGGCTTTGGCCAGCGCGCGGCGTTCGGACTCGACGCTTTCCATCACGTGTTGTGCCGCCTCGCTGACCTCCTGGGGGGCGCCCGGAGCGGAGCCAACGTCCACAGGCGCCACCGTCACGGCACCCCACTTGTTGGCAAAGAGCGAATAACCTACAAGCAGTAACAAGGCGCCGGCGAAAACGATGGCCAGCACCTGGGGCAGCCCGAATCTTCTAGATGTCTCATCGGTCACGATTGGTTCTCCTTCATCACATGTCATCGAGAAGCGTCCCGATGTCGTCGAGTTGCGCCTCTTCAACCACGTCCGGCAGCGAGGGTCGAACCTCGGCGGCTGGTGGCGGCAGCTTGGCAGCGGGAGCAGGCATAACGGCATCCTGGCGCTCAGATCGTGGAACGAATGAACCGGGATGATCACTGCACAGCGGCCACGGTGTTGTCCTGCGCCGCTGGTACTCGTCGTAGGAAATGTGAAACGACGTGTACATCGGGAATGGAAAACCGCCAAACTGCGTGTATCCCCGGCCACGCGACACATGGGCGATGCTCAGGTTCTCATCGTCGCTGGTCTCGATCACGTCGTTGCGCCGCAGACGCGGGCCGATGGTCTCCGTACCACTCACGCGGGTTTGAGAATTCTCCGACACCGAGTACATGACGTAGAGTGCCTCGCCCGATGACTTGATGACGTCGTCCTGCTGCGACAGATCGGTGGCTGAGAAGATCTGCTTGTAACGCGTGTTGGCCTGGACCGTGGGGCGCAGGTCGGCGGATTGGGTGACCAGATCGCTGATCGTCTGGTTGCAGAGGATGGTAGCGATCCCCGAGTCGCGGGCCATCCGCAGCACAATCTCCAGATCCGCCGACACGATCTGCTGGAACTCGTCCACGAACAGGTAGACCTGGTGGTCGCGGTTCTTGTTGAGGACGGCCGCCGTGAGCAGCGAGTGCAGG
>JAJDDR010000153.1 GCA_029260255.1 Phycisphaerae bacterium | reverse complement strand
CGAACGCCGCCGCCGATCACATCGACGGAGCCCTTGGCAGTAGCGTTTAGGCCTTACGCGTTGTCGGTCGATACACTCCTTGATGAGCGCGCCCGAACCGGAACATCTCGACCTCTACGCCGGAGACGCGCCTGGTGAGATCGCACCGGACGCCCGCCGTTGGCTGGGAGTACTCTTCGAGTGCTGCGGCATGTACACCCGAGTCTACCGGAATCGCAGCGGCGCGGCCTATGTCGGTTGGTGCCCGCAGTGCGGCAGGAAGGTCCGCGCCGCCATCGGTGCCGGCGGGACCGACGCCCGCTTCTTTCGAGCGGAGTAGTCAAATGAAGAGCGGACCGACACTCCTTTGGAGCATCGGTCCGCTCATTGTGGACTATCCAATCCGCGCCTCTTGCACCGCAAGAAGCGTTCGGACCTAGCGACGACGACGCAGCATCGCCAAGCCGGCGATCGCGAGAAGGCCGAACGTGGCCGGCTCGGGTACGACGTACATGCGAATGTTGTCGACCAACTCGCCGAAGTCCGTCAGGTCGGCGACGTTGATACGACCGATGGCCGAACTCGAGACGAGACCGACAAACGACGAGTCATTGGCACCGGCGGTGATGACGTCCTGAAAAATCTGCGATCCACCCGTATCGAACACGGAGATCTGGACGCTGGGACCACCGTTGGTGATCACGTTGAATCCGATCGCCGTCTTGTCCCCGTCGGGGAACACCATGTCCGTGCTCTCGACGAACGTGTTGGCACCGACGACGGTGGTGTGGCTGCCAATGAAGCCGGCGCCGAGAACGATCAGGCCGCTGCCCGGAACCGCGTCCGTGGCGTTCGTGCCGAGGAGATTCGACTGCAACTGAATGTTGCCGAAAGCGAGACCGTTCGGGAACGCCTCGTTCGGGGCGCTGCCGAGTGGATCGGGCAGCGGACCGGCGATACCGCCGGGCGGGACATTGCTTTCCTCGAAGTCCTCAATACCCTTGAGCACCTTGCCGGCGTCGGTCGCAGCCGCCTCGAACGTGTCGAGGTTGGTGAAGATCGAGACGCCCTGCCCCATCGCCGCCGTCGCCGGAATCGCGACGATCAGCAACGCCAATACCATACGTGCCATAGTTAGCCTCCTCCTCGAAAGACCGTTCACAAGTGCGATGCGTTTGGAAACTCCCGCCCTTCGGCCGGAGCGTGCCGCCTCACGGCCGCACCGCGGTAATTAACCCACAACTCGCACGCTTCAAAAGGCTGTGGCGTTCACTCCACAAAAAAAGAGAGCGCCAGCACCCACAAACGTGGCGCGACACTCTCTCTCAACCCTTTTTCGCGTGTCCCTCCCGTTCGGCGCACGAGGCACAGTGCTCGCCCACCGGACAGTTCGCGTAAGCTATCAGGTCCCTTGAGGGGAGTCAAGGAGATTCTCTGGCGAACAACGATACCGATGCCGCAGCAAGTTCTTCCAGTGCAGTGAACCACGGCGATCGATTACAGGGCCAACGGAATATAACGCCTGTGGTTACAAACTTGGATCTCGGCCGCCGGCGTCTGCCCGGTCCTGGGAGTTCACGCTATAATCCCGCTCTTCCTGGGCGCGGAAATGTGGGTGCTGGAGCGGTTTAGTGATCAGCGAGTGGTATTTCGCGGCGGAATTGCCCACGTGGGCGCTGTTTTCTGAAATCGTCCTGGCCGGTGTGGTTGTCGTGCTCTCGGGATCGCGCCTGGCGTCCCTCGCGGATTCGGTGGCCGATCGCTACGGTCTGGGAGATGCGTGGGTGGGAGCGCTGCTCCTGGCCTCGGTGACCTCGTTGCCGGAAGTGGTCAGCGGCATCACGGCCACCTGGGTCGGTCAAACCGACATGGCGTTCTCGGCGATCTTCGGAAGCTGCAGCTTCAACATCGTCCTGATCGTTCTTCTTAACGGTGCGATCGGGGGTGGCTCGATCCTCCGTGGCAAGGGCGGAGCGCACACGCTGAGCAGTGCTTTTGGGATCGTCCTGACCGCGCTGGCGCTTCTCGGCATACTGCTGGTCGAGAAGTTTCAGGCGACGCGAACTCTGGCAAGTGCGTGCGAGTGGGCGATCACGATCCTGATCGCGGTCAGCTACGTGCTGTGCATGCGAACGGTCTTCCGGGCTGAGAAAGACGGTATTGAGCACGAGACCACGCCGAGCGCGCCGAAGGCAGGTTCGGGCGGCTTGACCACTAAGATCGTGTTCATATCGGCGGTTCTCGTGGGTTCGGCGTGGTGGCTGGCGCGCACGGGTGACATCTTGGCGGATCACCCCATCGAGCTGATCGGCCGGCCGCTGGGCGCGACGTTCGTGGGGTTTCTCTTTCTTGCGATGGCGACGTCGTTGCCCGAGATCGCGACGGGACTGGCGGCGGTTCGGCTGGGAAACCTGGACATGGCGTTGGGCAACATCTTCGGCAGCAACATGTTCAACATTTTCGTGATCCCGTTTCTGAAGATCGCATCGGTCGCGTCCGGGGACGATCTACTGATGGAGGGCGAGGACTTTCACGCGTCGCAGAACCTCATTGCGGGTGTGTTGCCGATACTGCTCACCGGGATTGTCGTGGGCTCGCTGACGTATGCAAGCCGTCGCACGATCTTGAGGCGATTCGGTCTCGACTCCGGTTTGCTGGCCGCCATCTATCTGCTTGGCATGCTGGTTCTGCTGAGCTCCGCCTGACGTTGGTCAGCCCAGACGAGTCGCCGGCTACGGACATCCGCCGCCGGCGCCTGTGAAAGCGACGGTTAGACGTCCGTAGTCGTGGATGTCGACGTCGCCGTCACCGTCAGTATCGAAACATGTGCACGCCGCGGTCGCGGTTCCGCCTGCACCGGTGGCGCACTGCCCGAACGCGGCGAAATCGTCAAGATCAACGTCGCAATCGCGATCGGCATCCTCCCAGGGTACTCCACACGAGGGTTCGCAGGCGTCGGCGGTGCCGTTCATGTCAACGTCCGCGCAATCGGTGATCGCGCCTGCCCACGTGCTCTGCGGGATCACCACGCAGTCTGCTTCGATCAGGTTGAGGCAACCGCCATTGGACAAGCAACAGGCACCGATCGGCTGAGGGCAGTCCGCGGCGCCGCATGTTGTTGTGTTACCCTGAAACGCCCCGCCTGCCGTGTTGCACTCTTCGGGTGAGAGGTTATCGATACAGGTTCCGTCGGGCAGGCAGCACGCGC
This sequence comes from Phycisphaerae bacterium, assembly GCA_029260255.1. Taxonomy (GTDB): domain Bacteria; phylum Planctomycetota; class Phycisphaerae; order UBA1845; family UBA1845; genus OFTM285. The sequence continues at coordinate 16,395 of JAJDDR010000153.1, read as the reverse complement.
CCGAAGGAAAGCACTCGACGGCAGCGCATGCAGACCCCGCACCCTGCGGAAAGCCGCCGGCGGTTTCGCAGTCGGCCGGATTGAGGTCGAGGCACCCGGCCGGTTGGAAGCAGCAGGCTTGGTCACCGAGCGGGCACTCGATGGCATTGCAATCGCTTCCCTCTCCCTGGAATGTGCCCCCGATACCCTGGCAGTCGATGTCGGAGATGTTCTCGATGCAGCTTCCATCCGGCAGGCAGCACGCACCGGGGGGGTCGGCGCAGTCGATGACCGCGCGAACGACGACGTCGCCCTGAAGGAACACCGGGAACCCACAGAAATCGAGCCAGCCACCGAGCCCTGGCGCGAAGAGCAGGTTCCGTCCCGCCTGGCATCCGTCGCCCACGTCGCGCGTCATGCTGCCCGACTGTGGATCCGTGGGTTCGCTGAACTCGAGCGTCACGGCGAAGATCTGGTCCGCCGAGACGGGCACGTTGAGTGGGACGGTCTGACTTTCGTCCACGTGGCGAAACTCGTTCAAGACGAAAGGCTGGAGGATTGGACCGGACAACTGTTGCAGGACGTCGCCGGGAGCGGGGAAGGTCTCGGCGCGGCGGATCCAGATGTTCTCGCCCAAGTACGGCAGCGCGCCGGGGTCGCCGGCCCACCAGAGAATCTGGATTCCGACGATCGACCCATCGCACGGCGACGTGAGTCTCGACCCGCCCTCCTCACCGGTGGTGAATCCGCCGAAGACGGCTACCAGGTTGAAGTTCTCGACGGAATCGTTTCGCACGACGATTTCCGCAGCGCTGCCGCGCGACGCACCGGCCAAGACGGCGACGGTCGAGATTACCGCGGCGAAGGCGTGCGCCGTTCGCGCGGGCATGTGTGAATCCATACGGGCTCCTCCTGCCCCACCGGGGTGATAACAACCATCGTTACATTGTTGGCATGCGGCGCGGCGCTTTCAATGGCGCGCTGGCGCTTTGCGGCGCCCACGCCGGATCGACGGGCACGCCATCGGCCGGATGGGTCGATTTTCCGCGATGCTGGGGTTATCGGGTCTGCGCGGAGCGCCGTATCGCGGGGGCGCTCATCTCAATTGATGGAATCGAACCGCCCGGCGTGTCCCCTCCCTCACGGTCGGGGCTCGGAAAAATACGATCTCGCGGACACTGCGCTACGGCGCGGTCTCTCCGCGGCGGACGTCTTGCACGGCCTTGCGGACCTTGTCGCGGTAGTGCGCGCCGACGCCTTCGTCAATCAGATTGGATGCCCCTTCGAGGAGTCGTTGGGCCTTTTCGAGTTCGTTGTTGCGGCGGTAGGCCTCGGCGGCGTGGTAAATGGCGGGCACGTATCGAGGATCCTCTTCGAGAATCTTGGTCAAGATGGCCACCGCCTGACTGTGCTCGTTCAACTGCACGTGTGTCCACGCGAGGGTGTCACGTACGGACATGATGGGATAGAGCGCGGCCGCCTGGCGCGCATAGGGGATGGCTTCCCGTGGTCGGCCGAGCTTGTCCGAGAGAAGGAACGCGAGGTTGTTCAGTCCGAGGAGATGCCGCTCGTTGATTCTGAGCAGCTCCTCGTAGGCGGTCTTGGCCGACTCCCAGTCACGTTGGCGTTCGTACACATTGCCCATGGTGGCGTGCAACATGATCTTCTCGGCATCATCGGCGGACGATTCGAGCAGTTCGCGCATGCTCTCGAGTGCTTCGGCGTCTCGTTCGTAATGATTGAGGACCATGGCAAGGATGTGTTTCGCCGAGCGATGCAGGCGGGGGTTGTCCGGCGTAACGCTGAACAGGTCGATCGCTCTCTGGGCGTCGTCGCCGAAGGCATGAATGACCGATTCGACGACGTTCTGAACGAAGCCGAGGTCGGAAAAGCCGCCGCGGTCGAACGCCGCAAGGAACTGGGAGACGGCCTCTTCGGCTCGGCCGGAGCGGACGAGAAGATCGGCGTATCGCACGATGACCATCGGTGATCTCCGCTCGGCGGGAATGGTCTGTGCGTAGTAGGCAATACCCTTGTCGAGCTGCCCGGCTTCGGTGTAGGCCCGCAACAGCGCTGCTGTGTAGTGGGGTCGGAACGCGCTGAGGCGCGCCGCGGCTTCGAAGTCGCCGATCGCCGATTGGGTGTCGCCGGTCTTGATCTTGATGTCGGCGCGGTTCTTCAGCCAGACGGGATCGCGCGGGTAGCGGTTGGCCATCGACGTGCAGACACGAATCGCGTCGGTGGGTTTCTCGTGTTCGCGGTACAAAACGATGAGATGCACCGCAACTTTCTTGGCCTCGGGATCCTCCCGTATGATCGACTCCAACTCCTCATATGCGAGGTCGACCCTGTTGGTCAGTGCGTACCCGTCGGCGAGGAGGATTCTCGCGGCGTACTCCTTGTAGGCCGGGTCGATGCTGCGGAGCCGCTCGAGGTCCGCAATGGCGGCGGCGTAGCGTCCCTGCGTGTAGTACAGGCGGGCTCGCTGGTGCGTCGCGTTCAGATCGCCGGGTTGCTGTTCGAGATACCGCTCGATGTTGGCGATGGCCGGGTCGATGTTCCCGCGCACCGTGTCGATGGCGCTCTTGAGCAGCAGTCCGCTGGCGTCATCGGGGTAACGCGCAATGAACTCGTCGATCCGTGCCTCGGCGGCGTCGTGATCCCGGTTGCGGAAGAGCACGTCGATCCTGCTTCGTCTCAGGTATGCGGCCAATTCGGGAGACGAGGCGTCAGCCAACTCGATGGCGCGGGCGTGCCATTCCAGTGCGGCGGGATAGTCGCCGATGTCGGTCTTGAACTTTGCCGTGGCGGCGCTGACCTCGAGATTCTCGGCGAACTGTGCGGCTCGCAGCAGCGCGGCGTCCGCGTTCGTCGCATCGCCCAGCTTGTGCCAGTAGTCGGCGATGAGCAGGACGGCGTTGGCCTTCCTGTCGGCGCCGTCGGTTCGCTCGACGAGCTCTTCGAGGACGCGTAGCGCGCGATCGTTGTTGCCCGTCTTCCGGAAGAACCGGGAAGCGGCCACGACCGCGCGTGTGTCGACGTGGTCACGTGCCAGGATCGCATCGTAGCATTCGGTCGCCTTGTCGACGCGGGATGTCTCGAGATAGAGCTCGGCGAGGGCGAGGAGATTCTCGGTGTTGTCCGGTTCGGTGCGCCGGATATCCTCCCGTCTCGCGATGCCCGCCTCGGGAGCGGTCTGCTCGCTTTTGAGCAGGAGTTGGTCCTTGATCCATGTGTCGTTCGGAAGCAGACGCGCCGCCGCTGCCAGATGGTGATCGTACGCCCGTTCGTCGCCACCGATCTTGGCGACGATCGCCAACCCCTTGTGGGCGATGCCGAGATTGGGATTGGCGGCGGCGGCAAGCTCGAAATTCGTCTTTGCTTCGAATAACTGTGGAGGGTTGAGCGACATCTGGCATTGTCCCACGTAGACGAGCGTTCGAGCGTTTGTGGACTGTTTCAGAAGCGCCTGCTTGAACGCGCCGATGGCCATCTCGGGCTTGCCGACGTGCATCAACGCGCGCCCGCGGTAGGTGAGGCCTTCGGCTCCGTCGATGTTGTTGGAGATCGCCTTCTCGACGATTCTGTCCACCTCTTGCTGGGAGCCTTCATTGACCGCGTAGATAAACTGGCGTTCGATGATGCCGCGGAGATACTGGCGTTTGGCGCCCTCGGAGACGTTGCCGTTCGGTGACAGCAAGTGGCGTTCCGCCTCGATGAGGGCGGCGATGTACTCGGGTTTCATGCCCTGGTCGCCGTACCACTGAGCGAGTTGCAGATTCCGCGTAAGGACGTCTTCTATTCCATTCAGAATGCTCAGCTGAGCGTCGCGCTGCAGTTCGGCGGTGACCTGCGGGTCGGTCAACGTGGCCAACAGCTTGATTTCGTAGTTGTCGGGCGCGGTCTGAAGGGCGCGCTCGACAAGGGGGTGGGCACGATCCCGTTGATCGGCGGCGATCAAGAGCGTCACGGCGCGCCGGAGCACCCGGAGATCGTCCGGCGATTGCTCGAGGAAAGCGGTGAGCTGCTGAACGGCCTGCTCGGTCCGGCCTGCGGTATCGAGCGCGGCGACCTGCTGCAAGAGGTCATCCGAGCTGCGTTCGCCCAGCCGTTCGGCGATGGCGTCGGCGAGTTCGGTATCGCCTCGCTTGCGCAGGGCGTTCATTTTGACGCGCAGCGCCCCGTGATCGCCCGGGCGCGACCGCAGTAGCTTGTCGGCGTGTCTCAGCGCGGACACCGTGTCGTCCAGTTCGAGCGCGATCTGGGCGGCGACACCCCAGCAGGTCGGATCAGCTTGGGGATCCTCCATGGCGTCCTTGATGGCATCCATGGCGGCGCCGGGCTGTTTGTGCCTCAGCAACAGTTGCGCCAGGGTCTTGCTGTTTCGCCAGCTTGGAACGCCGAAGGCGCTCTTGGCTTGCTGAAACAGCCCGATACCCTCGAGCTCATTACCGCGCGCCAGTTTGACCTTGCCCATGGTGTGCAGCGCGGGTCCTCGCGTGGGGAACTCGCCGAGGGCGAGCGTGCAGAAGCCTTCGGCCTTGTTGATCATCGCGTCGAATTCCTCTGACGATCGTTCGAGCGAGGCCGCGTGAGCGAGGGTCTCGTCCGCCGCCTTGACCAGTATTGTGTACCGCGCGTACTTGCGGGGTCCGGCTTTGAGCCCGGTGCGGTTGATGGGCTTGTTGATTCTTCGTTCGCAGATAGAGACCGCTTCGAGACGGTCTCCTCGATGGGCGTGAAGCTCGGCGAGGAGCAAGTACTGCACGAATCCCTCATCGTCGAGTTCAATACTCTCTTCGAGCAGGGACTTCGCCTTCTCGAAGAACGGCTCGACGTTGTCCGCCTCTTGCGGATTGGTCGCGGCGGCGTACCAGCGACCGGTCCAGTACTGCGCTTGTTGACTCTTTACCCGTGCCCGCGCCTGCTGGTCGTCGCCGGAAAAGCGCTCCGCCTCCGCGAACATCGCGACGGCCTCGTCGTGCCGCGCCGTGCCGCCGAGGAACCTTGCGTAGGTGAATCGAACCCGCGCCGCGTCTTCGCCCGGCTCGGTGTTGTCGGCGACCATCTTGAGCAGCATTCGCTCGACCTCCTCGTGTCTCTGCTCGGCGGATTGAGTGGAGTTGAGAAGGGGATCGATTAAATAGGTGGCGAGCGCGATGGAGTAATGGACGACTTCGGGCGCGAGTTGGACGGCGCGGCGTACGTTCTCGAGGCCCTTGCGGATGCTGCCGCCATCCTTCTCCTGTGTCAACTTGTAGAGTTCCAGATAGGCGTAGCCGACGGTGAAGAGCGCCTTGGGATTCTGTGCGTCGACCGCGAGAAGCGCTTCGGCGGCGCTTTTGAGAGTCAGCCACGCGGTGGGCTGGCGGTACATGTCGGCGATTTCGATGCGAAGATCGATGAGCTTCTCGTGCGCGGCGATCAAGGTGGGGTCGCGCGTGATCGCTTCGTTCCAGTATCGACCGGCGAGAAACTCCTCACCGGCCTCGTACTCCATGCGGCCCATGTCGATCAGGTAGCTTGCGTCGTCCGACACCTGCAGGGCGCGGCCGTAGTAGAATTTCGCCTGGGTCCAGTCCTGTTCCTCGGCGGCGGCTTCGGCGAGTTCCACCCAGTGTACGGGGTCGGATCGTTTGAGAGACCGGACCACGAGGCTTCCGGTGATTGTCACGACGAGAAAACCGATCGCCGTGAGTGATCCAACCAGCGTCTTGTTGACTTTCTTCTTGGCCATGGGAGCGGTCTACTTCTTTCTGAGGACTTGGAGTCTCTTGTGATCGAATCCGCGCGACGCGCCGGGAGGTACCGGTCGGCTACTCGTCGCCTGCCGACGCCTTGACCGCGGACCAATCGGGCCAGTGCTCGTTGACCAGCAACGGGAGCAGATACGAGAAGAACTTTTCCGAAGCGGCGATGGAGTCCTTTCCAGATGGGAAACGGGGGCGCGCACTTTTCCAACCGAAATTCACTTCGACCTTGCTGAAGTACGCGTACTTGTCGAGCGGGTTGTTCGCCGCAGTACGGACCCCCTCTCGCGAGGCGACAAACTTGCCGTTGCAATGAAACGTGTACACCACGGACATCTCGTCGGAAGAAAAGATGTTCGATTTTGCGAAGGTCACCATTCGCACGGGAACCTCCGCGGCGTCAGCAAGCGATTCGATCCATAGCGACGTGTTCTCGGCGCCGACCGTTTGATAGCCCGAACCCTTGTAGCACTGGTCGGGCGTGTGCGGGACCGCGTCGGGTTGCCCGGTGTAGTACGTGATGAACAGGTGGGCGACGCGTAACGGGCTACGCTGGTCCTCGACCGAGGTGTCCTCGATAATCCAGTGGATGTACTGATCGGTGCCCAGGGTGTTGATGACCGCGGAGTCCAGCGTGTGCCCCTCGACGAAACGGTACGGACCGAATTGCTTGTGGAGCAATCCCAAGGAAGCGCGCAACGGAATCGGCTTCTTGGTGAGCGTTACCTTCATGTAGCGCGTGACCGGCTTCAGTGCCAGGGTCGTCGTGCCGAGCAAGACGACGCAGATAACGAAGGGCACGCTCCACAAAGATGTCGGGGGGCGCCGTGCTTCGCCGAGCATCGATAACTACCTACCTAGAAAAAACTTGCGGCAACAACTCCGTGCGCCCGGACCTGCCGCGCCGAAGCATAACCGCCGCGAACCGGCCGGTCAATCGGCGCAACGACCCGCTCGGGCGGCTGTTCGGCACGGGGGCTGGCACGGCGTGCGCGTCCCGCGTCCGCCCGCGGACCCGCGTGGTACTGTACGGTCAATCGGCGGATTCGGTTCAGCCCCGCCACGTCCATTCCGATAACCACGGAAGATTGTGTCCGGTGGTATGTGGAGCGAATCATGAAGTGCATCATCGTGGGCTGCGGCGGACACGGGCGCGTGGTCCTCGATGTCGTGCTGGCGGCCGGTGAGCATGAAATCGTCGGGTTCATCGATTCCAACGCCAGGATGCACGGACGCCGCGTCGACGGGCGTGAAGTGTTCGGCGACATGCGGGTTGTCGACCGCCTCAAGCGCGACCTCGGCGTAGAAGGGGCGATCGTGGCCATCGGCGACAACGGTGTCCGACGCAGCTTCGCGGATGCCTGTGAACTCGCGGGGCTGACGCTGATCAACGCGATTCACCCGTCGGCAAACATCGCTCGCAACGCGTCGATTGGCCGGAACGTCGTGGTCGCGGCCGGGGCGCTGGTTTGCGCTCACTGCCAGATCGGTGACTCCGCCATTCTGAACACCGGGTGCATCGTGGACCACGAGTCGATGATCGGGACGGGTGTACACATCTGCCCGGGCGCTCGTCTGGCCGGGCGCGTGACAGTTGAGGCCGGCTCCTTCGTCGGCATCGGCGCCACGATCATCCAGAGTCTGCACATCGGTTATGAAGCCACGATCGGCGCCGGCGCCGTAGTGACACGTCATGTCGATGCCATGGCGACGGTGGTGGGCGTCCCCGCGCGGGAGATCAAATCGATCGCGGCGGAGGACGAAGCAGCCGCGTGGCAGGCCATCACGGCGCGCCCGTCATCAGCCGTCGCGCGAATCGGCAGTTAGCAGTACAGGACCTGTCGATTTAATTGGCACGGCTCTTGATATCGATTTCGGGTGGAGGAGCTACACTGGTTGCTGGTTTGCGACGCTCTCGATGGCACGGAGGCGGAGGTCACGAGCCGGTTGACACCCGGTGACACGATGAAAGCCAGACTTCGTCCGCCGGCGTGAGCCGTCCGGAGGGTGTCTATCGCCACTCCATGTCGGCGACTAAACCGACAGGTCCTGTACTGCTAAGGCGCTCCGCACCCGATGATCGTGATCACCGCTTCATTGGAAGTCGCCGCGTTGCACATTCCGCTGGCTTCGGCGTGGTAGACGCCCGCATCGCTCGCGCCCGCGTTCGAGACCACGAGAAACGCGCCGCTCGCGCCGTCAATCGGATCGCCGTCCTTGAACCACTGATACGTCGGCAGCCCCGTCGCCGACGCCAGAAGGAAGATGGTGCCTCCGTCACAGACATCACCGCTCGTCGGATGGACGGTGAACTCGGTGGAGGTCGTCGTCAGTTGCGCCGCACCGCTCATGATCGGAACGTCGCAATCGTCGCGAACGGCGCACTGATACGCCCCGAGATGCTCCGGCGCGACACTGTCGATGGTATGCGTCGCTTGCGTAGCGCCCGGGATCGGCGCATTCTCGAAATGCCACTGGTACGTGAGCGCCCCCACGCCCGCAGCCGCAACGGAGAAGCTGGCCGACTCGCCATAGCACGACGCGACGCTCTCCGGATGCGCGGTGATCTCCGGCGGTTGCGACACCGCCAACGTAGCCGGGATCGATTCGTCGATCGCGCAATCCCCGGATATCAGCACATAGTAGTCGCCGGCCGAAGCGTTCGACACCGGCTGCAGTGAAAACGTCGATTGTGTGGCGCCGTTGATCGCGTTCGCTCCGCGATACCACTGATAGCTGAGTCCCTCGCCCTCGGTCTCCACGGCGAATGACGCGGCACCGCCCACACATGCGGCCTGATCGTCCGGCTGGGTGATGATACGCAGGCCACAGCCACCGGAGAACGACCGGGCGAAACACGCGTAGTCCGCCAGATCGATGTCGGCGTCCCCGTCGCAATCCGCGGCGTCGCAGCCCTCGGCGATGGGCGTGAAGTCCGCGGACCCAGTCGGACCCGTGAAGCACAGGTCGAACTGCTCAAAATCGGCAAGGTCGACGTCGCCGTCGGCGTTCGCGTCGAAGTAGCTGCGCGGCGCCCGTGGCGGAAGTACACCGCTGATCACCAGCGCGAAGTCCGCGTCGATGGCGCTGGTTTCGAGGTGCGAATCCTCGTTGATCTCGTCGGCGCGCACCTCGAAAGTCCATTCACCCGGCATGGGGTTGCCGACAAGGACGTTCTCGACCGTGTCGATCGTGTTGGGACCGCCGTTCGGCGTCGATGCGTTGCTCTCTAGTAATCCGTCGTTTCCGTAGTAGAAAGTGCCATCGGGTGACACTACGCGAAGCGTCAAATCGTTGATGCGGTGGACCGCGGCAAAGGGCGCGCCCGGCGGGTCGTTGTACACCAGCGTGGCGCGCAACTCCGGTGCGTCGCTCGGCACCGTCAGTGTGTATGTTGTGCTGGCGAGGTTGGTGAGCACGTCGGTCTCGTCCACGATGAACATGCGCTCCCGCAGATTGTACAGTCCCTCGATGCTCGGCATGCCCCAGCCCTGGTGGGTGCGGGTCATGTTGTGATTCAAACCGTTGAACGGGTAGCGGAACGCCGCGTTGATCATCATGGCCTTCGACGTCGCCGCGTGAGGCCTGCTGTGAAACGCCGATCCTGAGACGGGGTTGCCGAAGACCCCCTCATGCCACATCTCGAAGAACACGCCGAAGTGACCCGCCACGATGGGCGTCGCGCCACTGGTGCAGCAGAAGTTGGTGTATCCGGTGCCGGTGGTGGTGAAAATCTGATCGTAGAAGTGAACGAGGTCGGGCTTGATCCGCCCGTCGGCCGCGGGACCGATACTCGCGTCATCCCAGAAGTCGTCCGACGGCGACAGGTTGTTGCGATGGTACACGCCTCCGACGGACACGACGTTCTTGGCCCACGCTTGCGGGCGAGACTCCTGATTGCCCGCGTTGCTCTGCGATTGGCAAACCAGAATGTCGTTCTGGAAGAGTATGTCGTCGAAGTCGGACGAAATATTTGTGTACTCGGTCGTCCGCGCATCGCCCCAACTGTTGGACTGGTACACGGCGAAGTAGGGACCCTCGGCAAGAGCGGCGGTGTGCGTGTGGCGGTTGGTCAGGGCGTTGTACGAGGCGAAGATGCCGCGCGCCTCCGGGACCATGCCGCGCGCGGCCGGGTTGCCGGCGCCGCTGCCGAAGTTCACGCCGCTGGTTGACGTTCCGTGGTTGGCGCTGCCGGATTTGCCGCCGTGCAGGATGATCCCGCCGACAAGGTCGGGGTGATCCTCGTTGACGTTCCCGTCCATGACCTCCGCTCGAACGCCATGACCGGTGAACCCCTCGATCGTCTCGACCAGGTTCGCGCCGCTCAGCTCACGGGCGATGTCCATGTCGTCCTCGGGCGCGCTCCAGCGATCGACGAACAACACCTCATCCCACCGGATCACGCGCCGAAGCTGCTCAGGAGTCAGCGTGGCCTGCAGGAGAAAACCCTCCGGGTAGTTCGCATCGATCGTTCCGCCCAGTGCCCTGATGCGATCGGCCACCGAGTCCTTGAGCAAGGCGCCGCGTTTCGCCACTCGAATGTGGTAACGCATTGTTGCCAGCGGCGCTCCCACACCGGTGAGCCCATCACGCAGATACGCCTCGACCCGATAGGCCGGGTGAAACGAACCCACCCAACGTACGTACGGCAACGCCTCGACTCGATCTCGCACCTCTCGATCCATGCGAACGACATGCGCGTGGTTCGCCAAGAAACCGTAAACAGAACCACCCAACGCGCGAATGCGAGAGCGAAAGACCTCCAGCGGCTGCGTAACAAACTGGACGATGTAGAGGCTCGTAGCGTCGTCCGCACGAAGTTCGGGCGCGACCGCCGGGGAGCGCTCGGCCGGGTCGAAGCTGCCGCTTGTCAAATGGATTGCGTACGAAGTCTCGCGAGCGGCGGAGACGGTACGCCCGTCGAGACTGACTGCGTAGAACGGCGAGAGGTCGCCTCCGGGCGATACTTCCTCCCAAACCACAACTAGTGCGGGGGATTCCGAGACCTCAATCAACCGCGCATTGTGGATCTCGGCCGCGGTCGCGCGGATCGTCGGGACCCCCTCAACGACAAGCTCGTTGAGACCACCGCTCGTTTCGATACGCGGTGAAGAAAACGACTCGCCCAAGACCGTTGCCGCAAACAACAGACCGACGACCCCACACCGAACCAGCATACACTTCATAGAAGCAAATCCGTTTTCCATCTTCCAAAACCCGTCCCTGCGTGCAACAGTCGCCGCCTAGGGGCGTTCGTTGTTGAGCGACGCTCCGGCCCACGCCCGCGTCGCGGGCGAAATCCCGTTGACCATCTGCCGAAACACCAGCAGGTCAAACGGCTCCACAGCACCGCTGCGATTGATATCCACGAAATCCTCATCGATGCCCGGCGTCGGATCGACCACGTCGTTGACGATCTGACGAAAAACCAGCAGGTCGAACGGCGTAACGTCCTCGCTCTGATCGACATCCGCCGGCAGAAACGCGATGTCTACGCGGTCCGGCTCGTCGACCCCGGGTCCTGCGTTGCCGTTGTTCGCGATCATCCGCGGCGGGTCGGACAGGTCCTTGACCACGGCGCGAACGGTGGTGTATTCCAAAAGCGTAATAGGCCGATCCAGCGTCAAGGTGACGAGCGGCATCGCGTCGCTCGCGACCGAGACGACCGTCGGAGGCACACCCCCGCCCGTCTCCGTCACCACGAAAGAGTCGACACCGAGCGGACCGCCGGCGACGTGTTGCACCGGCCTGGAGAAGAGCAGCGCGATTTCGGTCAGCCCCTGATCGAGGTCGGCACCGTTGGTACTCTCAATCCGCGGATCGACGTACCCGCTGAAAGGTCGCGTCTCACCCGGAAGCCCCGTCGCGTGGACGATCTCCGGCGGATCGGTATCCGGGCAGCCGATGCGCACGTTGTCGATGAAGAACGCATCGCTCGATTCCCCGTCGATCATGGACCAGCGCACTTGCAACGTGGAATGAAGCGCGTTGCCCGGAAGCGGAATGCTGTTGAACTGATACGGAAGATTGTCGGCACCCTCGCCGGGATGCCGCGCCACCTCCAGCCAGAACCCGTTCGCCGTGCGGAACTCCACGACCAAGTCCTCGCCCGGTTCGGGCGACCCGGCGTTGCCCGTCCGCTGCCACCAGTACTCCGCGGACACGTCGCACCCCTCCGACGCGTCCATGCCCAGGGTCGTCAGAGTGTCGGCGTTGTTGAAGTTCACCGACGTCGGCGGGCTCGGTTCGCCGTCACCGACGTCGTTGATCTCCGCGCCGGCCACCGCCCACCGCGAAACGTCGAATTCGGGCGCGTTGAAGTTGTCCTCCAGGGGGAACACGGTCATCGGTATCACCGTATCGTCCAAGCAGGTCCGAGAGTTGCGATGGCTGACGATGTGCGGAATCGATGACGACGCGATAAAGCGATTCGCCGATTGCAACACCGCGTGCATCGTCCACGTCAGGCAGTTGCAGTGAATCGCCGACCACAGGTGCCCCAGCTCGTGCGCCGACAGATCGGTTGCGCTGGCCAGGTTGTTGTTGAAATCCGACTGCACCACGCTGTAGGAAAACGATGTGAAACAGATCACGCCGATTCCGAACGCCTCGCCGATGGGCGAGCCCGAGAGGTTCTTGCCGGTGAAGAGCTGCACCGCATCGCGGATGATGTTCCCGTGGTTGGCGTTCCATTGGGCGCGCAACTGCGCAAGCAGCGTGGTGGTGTTGTTGCCCGTGTACGGCGCCCCGGGGCTCGTCCTGATGATTACCACCGGGATCTGATGGGTGATGTCCACGTCGCGCTCATACTGCACGTTGACGATGTTGATCACCTGATGGATGCGATCCTCGGTCGCCCCGCCCCAACGGCTGAAGTACTCGAAGTCCGCGTCGCAGGCCAACTCGGCCACACACGGAAAGACGGTGCATCCGGTGCCCTCCTGCGGAGGCTCGTTCCCGAAGTCCAACGCGCGTGCCTGGGTCGCGCACGAGCCGCCTCCCGAGATAACGTCTTCGTCGCGGTAGACGATATGGTCGCCCGCGGCCGATCCCTCCACGAGCGACGCGATCGGCTCCACCCAGTAACGCCTCCCGTCCGGGAACTCGACCACGGCCGTGAGACCATCTTCCAACACCGAACCGGCCACGATGCTCCCGGCGACGCCTCGGATGCTGCCGCGAACCGTTCGCACCGGACGCGGGGCAACCGTGACGTACGAGCCGTCCGCGATCTGGTGGATGACACGGTAATCGCCCTCGGTTCGCACGGAGTATTTCGACAGCGCCAGCGTGAGCGTTTCGCCATCGACCGGAATGGTGATTTCCTGACTCTTGCCCGGCGTTCGATCAACGATCAGCGACACAACCTCGGCCGAAGTCAAACCCAGCGCGACGCAGGCTCGCTCCTGCTGCGCGGAATCTCCAAACGCGACGGTGGTGTGCGCGATCAGAATCGTGATTGCCGCGACAACGCGAACGATCGGCCCCTCAAATCGCATCTGATTCATCGGAAACGCTCCCCTCGGGTCCTTCTGGATGACAGTGGTTCACGCCGCCTCTCGGCGTGGACGATCACCGCCTTCAAGATGCTGATGCGCAAAATCCCTGCCGCGCCACACACGACCACATTGAGCGCGGACAATTCAACCGATAACTGAGCCCACCCGCGGATCGAGTGTACCGCCTCGCGTGTCGCCAAGTCAATTGATTGTTGATGCGTCGTGTATTCGGGCTTACAGCCACGCGATACAGCGCACAGTGAGACCGCATCCACGTGTGGCACCGGTTTTTTTAGCCGGTGGAATCGAGACGAACACCGCCGGTTCTCATCGCCGTTGCTGAGTTTCGCCACGGACTCATAGGGGGCATGGACGACTTCAGAGTTGCCTTGCTCCCGCGGGCGTCAGTGCGCGCCCGTCGTGACTTCCACGAACTGCCGGTAGTCCGTCAGATCGAGATCGTCATCAAGATCGAAATCGAACACTTCGCACCCGGAGTCGAACGGCCCGCCGTTCGCACCGGTGAAGCACAGTTGCATCGCGCCGAAGTCACCGAGATCGACGTCGCCGTCATGGTCCGCGTCGGCCGGCGCACAGAAAAGCGTGACGAAGGTAAACTCGTCGACGCACGCCTCCGTGATCGAGTTGTTCGGCGCGTCCGATGTTGAAAAGCGAAACACCATCTGGTCGCTCACCTCGATAAGGTCGGAAACCGCACGATCGACCTCGACCCACCCGGTCTGACCCTCGACCGTCTCCACGTGTGTCCACGAGTCGCCTCCGTCGTTCGAGATCTCCACAACTAGGCTGTCATCGCCGTCGTCGTTAAAGAACCAACGCGCATACGAGAACCGCGCCAGCCCTCCCGGAACGGTGAGCACCGGCGACCGCAAACGCACCGGACCCCAGTCGACGTCGAACGTCCCCGGATCATCGCCACCCGCGCCACCGGTCACGAAGGTAAACGTGCCCTCGCCGTCCGGGTGACCGGCATCCGGCTGAGAGAACTCCACCGCGACCTCCGGACTGCACGAGCCGCTGTTGGTGTCCTCGCTCACCACCCCGACGGGGTCGGCCCGCTCCCACCCGCCGGTCGTCATATTCTGCTCGCCGGGTTCGAACGGATCGTCGTACGGTGTGGTTTCCGTTGTCCATCCCTGGTCGGTCTCGAAGCCGTCCTCCAGCACCGACTCCAGCGTCGTCACCACCAGCGATCGATGCGTGTCGACCGGGGCATCGGCCGGATCGGTGATCGTGTCTCCCGACTGCGTCTCGGCGCTAACGTACCAGTGGAGCGTCGCGAAACAGTCGCTCGCCGGCAACGTAACGTCGTACACCGCGCCGTCTGGCAGCACATCCGCCGCCGCAAGAGGGACCTGTACAAACGTCTGGCCGTCGATCGAATAGTGCAGCGTCACCGCGTTTTCATCGAGCACCCCAATATCGCCATCGATGACCTGCAACGGAATGGTAACGCCTGAAATCGGCGACGAAGTCCGCGGAATGCCCTCGGGGTACGAGAAATCCAATACCGAAAGGTCCGGTCCCGGCATCCCATGGGCGCTGAACGCCCGCTGAATCGCGAGGAAGTTCGGCGTGCCGTTGAAGATGTCCCCGTCGTCATCATCCAACGTCAAAACCGTGACGGTGATGCCGCTGCAGTTGTTGCCGGTACATATCGCGCCTGGTCCGGCCAGAATCTGGTTGTACATCAGTTGCCGCGCGAGCTGCTGGCCCTCCGCGAGCCCCAGACGGTTGACCAGTTCCGTCCGCAGATCCCAGTACGCTCCGGCGATCGCCAGCCCCGAACAGTGTGGATCGGGATGGCCCACGGGTGCGATGAAGTCCGGTTCGTCGGCGTGACGCAGGCAACCCGTGTCCTGTCCGAAGAAGTCCGGGCCTACGCACGGGTCGTCCACCAGCAGCGCGGCCACTGCGTCCGCCACGCCTTCGTGATAGTCACCAAAGGCCGCACCACCGAGCGCCCGGTCGATGATGAAGTGCCCGTACTCGTGGTAGATGACCGTCGAATTCGCCGTGTTCGGGCAGTGCGGTTGGGCGCCGACCTGCGCCGTGAAGAAATTGATCGACGGACTGCCGAGCGTGTAGAACGCGTTGCAGTCGTCGGAGATGTTCACGCGCGTCGGAATCGCCAGGTCGATCCCGTTGAACTCGGGGATAATCTCCTTGACGAAATCGTGAATCGTCGTCGTGTGGATCATGGCGTTGATCTGTGCGGTGGTGAACTCGAACGGCGACTCATTGAGGAAGAAGTCCGCCGGTCCCGGCGGCAGCACGTTCATCGCATCGGTCACGTCCGGGACGGCCGGAAGCTGGTCCTCGACCTTGCACCATTCGCCGATGAGATCCAATCGGACCGTCACCTCTTGCTCGCCATCGTGCGGCAGCACGAAATCGCCCCCCGGCTGCACGTACGTCTCGGCGCCGCCCGCGATGAACACGTGCGTGCCGTACACCCCCAACACCTCCGGGAGGTTGTTCGGCTGATCGGGCAGTATACCCGGCGTCGCCATGGCACTGACCGAGCCCGTGATGTCCGCGTGCATGATGCCGTCCCGGCGCTCGAGGATCTTGCCCGTCACGGCGTCTACGTAGAAACCCCACCGCTCCAAGCCCGGCGCCCCGGCCGACTCCGCCCAGAAGAACCACGCCAACACCGGTGGCGCGCTGCGCGGATGCACCACCAGCTGCGCCGGCTCGAACGTTGCCATCGCCGGGTGCGCTTGCCGCGCAACGTCGCGGGCCTGGTCGGCGCTCAGCACGGGGTCGGGAAGTTTACTCGGAACGACCGCCGTCTTCGCGGTGACCATGACCAGCGGGTGATCGGGTTCGGCGCGCACGACGAGCGTGAGGCGCGTCGCGTCGACGGGGACGCCGTTCCAATGCTGCTCAAAGTGATGTGCCGTCAGCTTGCCGCGCATCAGCACATCGGTTCTCAGCTCGACCAGCGATGCGCGGGTCACGCCGAACAGTCCGGCGTGCCGCTCAAGGAAACTCTCGACCGAGTCCCGCGCCGTAACGCCGTGCGAAAACGCCCCGCCGTAAATACCGCGCACCAGCCCGCGATCCACGTCCACGCCGACGCGACGATGCTGACGCTTGAATTCCGCCACCGCGTTGGGTACATCCCGCGGCGCCGCCGACGA
>JAJDDR010000152.1 GCA_029260255.1 Phycisphaerae bacterium | reverse complement strand
ATCAGCCCGACGGTCGCGGCGCGTTCATCGGGGACGGCATCGATGCGGACGATCGCGACAACATGATGTTCCAACTCGCCGGAACCGACGCAAGCGGCGTATGGGACCTCTACGTGGCCGACTTTCGCATCCAGGGCGGCGGGTCGGCGCAGTCCGTCTTCCGCCGCTGGTCGATGACCATCAAGTCTCCCTGCGGCGCGGAGCGCTACGTCGGGACCGCGAAAGACGTAGCGCCCGGCACCGGTGTCTGCTCGCTGGCACTCACCAACGATGTCAACCTGGAACTGTCCGCGGAATTCACCCCCGGTGATGCGGTCGTTGAATACGTTGTATACTTGGTCGATCCGTCGCAATCGGGCAGCGCCGACCTGCACATCGTCGACTGCGCCGACAACACGACCGTCGTGCCGATTGACCTCGTCGCCGCTTTCGGCGACGCCGCGCTTCCCATCTGTTCGGGTGGCATCAACCCGAACAACTTCACGTTTGAAGGGACCGCGACCGACGCCGATTCCGGCGTGGTTTCAGTTGCTCTGGCGCCCTACGCAGAGAATCTGGAGATCGCCTCGGTCACGCCCGGTCCGCCCAACGGGGCGTCGGAGGTTTCGTATGTCGTCAAGCTGTCGGATCCGCACGCCAATGGGCGAGGCTATGTTCGAGCGACCGACGAGTGTGGCCTGCGGTGCTTCCAACTCGTCGACATAGACGCGCTGGCGCCGGCATGCACGGGCTCGATCAGTCAAACAAAACGGTATCGGAGCGGCGACGAATTGCCCGCAGCCATTCCGGACAACCAGGCCGGCGGCGTGAGTTCAACGATCGCGGTTTCCGATACCGACGTGATCAGCGACGTGAACATCACGTCCAACATCACGCATCCGTTCGACGATGACATCGACCTGACACTCCTGACGCCGACGTTCATGGAGTTGTTCAGCGACATCGGCAGCACCGGGAATGACTTCATCGACACAACACTGGACGACGAAGCGCCGGCCCCCATCCCGGACCAGTCTTCGCAGGCCCCCTTCACCGGCTCGTACCAACCCGAGGGTGGTCCCAGACTGTTCCTGCTCGACGGAGATCCGGCGGCCGGGAACTACACGCTGCGTGTCGCGGACGACGCCGCGTTCAACGCCGGTGTATTCGAGAACTGGTCGCTGACCATCGAGTCACCGACGTTTCCGGATCGTTACGACGGTCTTGCAACGGACAGCGACCGCCACGACATGGGCGTATGCTCGGTGGAACTGTTGCCGGACGCGGCGAATGTGGTCCTCACCGTTGATCCGCTCGACGACGGTGACAAACGGGTCCACTATTCCGTGGAGTTGTGCAACGCGCCGGCCGAAGCCGGAGCAGGGACGGTTCGCGTCACCGACTGTGCGGGCAATGCGTGCGACGTGCCTGTTGCGCTCGACCCGTTCGGCGTCCGGGGAGACCTCGATGGCGACAGCGATGCGGACGTCTTCGACTTCGAGAAGTTCCTGGACTGCGTCAACGGACCCGCGGGCGACTACGCCTGCGGCGAGCCGTGCCGATCAGCCGATCTGGACAACGACGGAGACGTTGACCGGGGCGATTTCGCGCTCTTCCAACGGGTCTTCACCGGAGCCCTGTAGCCCGAGTGCCGCGTCAGTGAATCGAGAACACCGCGACGTCGTGGTGCTGTGGGTCGAACTGGTATAACCGCAAGCGCCGCGACGGCTCGTAGTTTAACGTAATCTCGACCTTGTGCCGGCCCGGCTCACCGGACTCACCGGCCGCCGGCACGTTGATGGCGTTGCCCGGACCGCCGGCGTTGACCCACCAGTGAACGCGCCCGAACGTGAACCAGCACCCCGCGCCCAGGACATCCACCGCGGAGTGAAACTGGTTCTCCCAGCCGCGCGAGCCGCCGAAATCAACGTTCATGTAACTGTGTAGGAAGTGGTCGCCGTTCACCAACGCCACTTTGAAGACACCCGGTCGCTTGGACCACTCGTGCCAGCGGTGGATGCGCCGACCGTTGGACATCTCACCGTAAATGGTGTTGTTGACGTAAAGCAACGTTATGTCCGTGTCGGGATCGACCGCGACACCCGCGGGCAGCTTCGTGCGATCGAACCAGTCCTCAAACGCGAGGTCCGTCTCGTCCATCAGCTCAACGATTCGGTCGACCGGGGCTTCGGCCGCCTCACGGAACGCGTTCCACATGCGTTTTGCGGGTGAGAGGTCACCGATCATCGCGATCGCGGCGAGCTTCGCCTCCTCGCTCGACCGTGGCGAAGGACCGAACACGTCGGTCTCCAACTCGGGCAGCGTCTTGCCGCCGATGCGTTTCCGCGCGTTTTCCGACACCTGCACGCGCGGCGGATGAACGCGCCATCCCCAGGTGTACGTCAGGTTGTAGTACTTCCCGAGTGACATCTTGATCTTGAAAACGTTGCGCGTGCCGCACTCCATGGGAAAGAACGCCTGGTCCATCGCGACGTGCGGCATCGGCGGCATTCCTTCCGCGCTCAACGCCGGATCGTCGAAG
>JAJDDR010000151.1 GCA_029260255.1 Phycisphaerae bacterium | reverse complement strand
AACTTCGAACCGAAGTGGCCGCGTGGGAGCGCGATCGCAACCAGCGCAGCGTCAACGTGGATTGGAGATTCCGCACCGCCGATGCGCGGATAAAGCTCAAACGACTCTACCCATCAATTGAGTAGTGTCGGAGTACTAGGTCGCGGCGGGTACCCGCGCGGTGCGGGTGGCATCGGCTCGTGGAGCCCACAGGGATACCGAGACACAGGCGATCAACGCCATGGCTGGTCCCCCATCGCACAAGCAATGTCCCCACTGCGGGGACCACCTTTCCGGCGGCGCCGCGGACGGGGCCTCGTTCCGACGGTGCGCGCGTTGCGGCTTCGTCTATCCGTGCGAGAGTCGTCTTGCCGATCACCCCAACTACCGCGATCACGACCTCCTGCCGGTCGATCGGTATCGGCTCCTGTCGCCCCTACGCGGCAAGGGACCGGGTCGGGTCTATCTGGCACGACACTTGGTTCTCGACGAGCCCTGCGTCGTCAAGATTCTCAGCACCGTCGATCCGGATTATTCCGAGACCGCCTGTCTGCGGTTTGTGAAGGAGGCCAAGGCGGGCTTTCGAATCAAACACCCGAACGTAGCCCGCGTTCTGGACTGCGATCGATGCGGGGATGAATGGTACTTCGTCATGGAGCACGTCCATGGCGCGGACCTGAGCTGCATCACGCGGACGGCCGGGTGCCTTCCCTGGGCACAGGTGGCTCAGATCGGCATCGACACCGCCTCCGGGCTCGCTGCGATTCACGATGCGGGGCTCCTGCACCGCGACATCAAACCCAGCAATCTGATACTCTGCCCGGACGGCTCGATCAAAATCACCGACCTGGGGCTCATCGAAATCGCCGGTGGCGCCGGGCGAGGCACCGACCCGGTCGACGGAATCGGTTACGGAACGCCGCAGTACATGGCCCCGGAGCAGCGCGACCCCGATCACCCGCTCGACGAGCGAACAGACGTGTACGGGTTGGGGGCGACGCTCTATCACCTCCTCGTCGGTCACCCACCGAAACGGGGCAAAGGCCCGCTCGATTACCTTACCGGCGGCGACGCCCACGCCCCGGTGGATTGGCCAAGCGCGCTCTTCCCGCCGATTCCCAAGTGGCTGCGTCAGGTCGTGGAGCGTTGCCTGTCCGTTAGCCCGGAGCAGCGGTTCGAATCAGCCGGCGCCCTGGCGAGCGAGCTCGGCGACTGGATCGGCCCCGTCGATGGAACGAGCGGATCCTATCACATGCCGGGCGTCGGCACACCGAAAGGCGTCGTGGTGCTTCCGTTCGAGAACCTGTCCTCAAACAGCGCCGACGACTGGATCGGAAATGCCCTCGCCGAGGTCGTACACAACACGCTCCTCGCAAGCGACGGCGTGCAGGTCGTCGATCGTCATGAGCTCCTGACGCTTGTCGGGCGCATGTATGCCGAATCCGGCACGGAGGTCACCAACACACAAACACTCGATGCGGCGCGCCGCGTCGGCGCCGCCTCCGTGGTGCGCGGAAGCTTCCAGGTCAGCGGCGGCCGCATCATGGTCACCGCCTCGGCGCTCGTCGCGGACCGCCCGGCCGGGCGGGTGCTTGCGCGGATCACGGGCGCGGTCGCCGAGATCATCGACGTTCAGCTCCGCGTCGGCGAGGAGGTCGCTTCCGCCCTCGGGCACCAGTCGCTGGAGCGGCGCATGCCGGAGGGTTCCACCAGTCGATCCGTCGGGACGCACTACGCCGCCGGACAAGCCGCCTTCAACGCGGGCCAGTACGCCAACGCGATCGGGCACGCACTGGAGGGGCGCGAACACGAGCCGGATTCGGTCGAGCTCCTCAGCCTGCTCGGAATCTGTCACTCGCGCCTCGGGCAGTACGACGACGCGATCAAGTACCACAAACAACTTGAAACCGTCGCGCGCCAGCGCGACGACCCGTATCGCCTGGTGGAGGCCACCGGCAACCTCGGCGTGATGCACTACTTCAAGGGCGAGTACCCGCACGCCTACGAACTGCTGCACGCTGCCAGCGACATGGCCGCCGAACTCAACCTCCTCCCGCTGTTGGCCAAGGAATGCAACAACATGGGGTTCGTCCTCACCAAGATGGAACGACTCGCCGAAGCCGACCAGGCCTTCGAGGAGGCGATTCGAATCAAGCTCTCGCTCGGCGCCACCGCCTCGCTGATCTCTCCGTACAACGGTCGCGGTGAGATTGCGGTGCAGCAAGGCCGCCACCACGACGCACTGCAATTCTACAGACAGTCGCTCGCCTGGGCACAGGAGCTGTCCGATCGGGTCAACATCGGCATCTGCCACACCAACATCGGTCGATGTCACGCCCACATGGGCGACTACGAGTTGGCCGAGCAACATCTCACGACGGCGCTCGAAACACTGGGCTCAACCGAGTTCTGGAACGGTATGACGGTCGCGTACGAGCAACTGGCCGAGTTGCACCTCTGTCGCAAACAACCGGACGCGGCGTTCGAATGCGTCGAGAAACGCATCGATCTCGCCCAGCGGCACGCGAATCGCCACATGGAAGCCGCCGCCTGGGAACAGAAGGCCCGCGCCTACGAACTGGCCAACCGCAAAGACGAAGCGATGGACTGCCTGCGGAAATCCTTCCAACTGCAACAGAGCAAGGCGCCGTACGACGCCGTGCGTACGAAACCGCGCCGCGGCAATCGATAGTCTCAGTCGCTACGCGCAGATCTCGTTCCCAAGGTAAGAATGGGCGACGTCGCTACTGAGTCTCACCGCCGGTTGTCGATTCGGTCGGCGCGCCGGACGCCGCGGCGTTGTTCTGACTCTCCGGGAAACCGAGGGTGTGGTCGGCAAACGGACCGACGATAATATCGGTGGCGTTGGTTGTTCTGCGGGACTCCGCCGAGGCTTCGAGGCGGAACGACATGTTTGCCAGTGTGGACGGGACAAAAAGAATCTCGTTCCACAGGCCCGCGCGTACGGCCGTGTCTTCGAGCGGGGGGTCACTCTCCTGGGTCGCGGTGCTCCACTGGACATAGTCGATCATCAGATCAGGGTCGTCGATGGGTAGCGAATCACCGCTGGTCTGAGAAAAGTCGAAGAGCGCCAGCTCGCCGTTGAAGACCGATTGCACGCGGAAGAAGGTCAATGTTTCATCTGCGAGCGTGCTGCGCGCGTCGCCTCCGAGTTGAATGACCTTGGTCTCGTTGCGATCCAGCAGGATCTCACTGAGCGGTCCGCTGAGATTGACGCCGTCATGGAACCGCAGCCCGCCAAGCTGCAACAGGATCGGTCCCCGGTTTAATAGCTCCACCAGCACGGCGGAACCATTGTGCGCGACCTCCGTCATGACGATGCTGTTGTCGATGCTGTCGCCCACGCTGCTGACGCTGCCGATGCCGCCGGTTCCGCCGCCCGTGCCGCCGTCGCCGGACGCGGGTGGAGTCGGATCGGGTGCCAGGGCGGTCGGTAGAAACGACACGAGCCCGGCGAGCAACGCGAGCAGGTTCTCGAACAGAGTCACGAGGATCGTCTGCTGCAAGCGCACGTCCGGCGGTTCAGTGTCCGTGATCTCAGACCCCTGCGCGTGCGCGGCGATACCGGCGCGGACCATCTGCCCCGGCGAGCGTGCCCCGCGATTGCGCACGTTTTCGGCCGGCGCGTTTCCCTGATCGACGAACTGCGCCATCGCCGTCGGAGACCCAGTCCCCAACGCCATGACACCCACCATCCAGGTGATGATCCACTTGCGCATCATAATCTCGGTCCTCGCGTCCTCGACGGACGATCGCCCTGCCTGTTCTTACCCAGTTGCGGCGGGTCGGTTTCATTTGTCCTCGTGTCCGCCGTGGACGCAACCGAAACCCCGTTGCCTAGGCCCCTGATGGCGTGTCAGGGGCTTGCGGCGGCTCTTCCGGACTCAGCTGGTCGTTTCCTTGCGAGTCGTCGCGGGCGACCTTGGCCACCGCGACGACCTTGTCGCCCGCGTCGAGGCGAATCAGGCGAACGCCCTGTGTGTTGCGACCGATGGCGCGGACGGCCGACAGATCGGTGCGGAGCATGATCCCGCCGGAAGTGAAGATCATGAGCTCATCATCGTCCTGCACGGCCTTCACCGACACGACGTTTCCGTTGCGCTCCGTGGTCTTGATGTTGATAACACCCTTGCTGCCGCGTTTCGTCAGGCGGTATTCTTCGATCGCGGTTCGCGTGCCGTAGCCGTTCTCGCACACGGTGAGGACGGTATCGCCGGGATGGACCGGCACCATGTCGACGACGCAGTCGCCGGGACCGAGGTTCATGCCGCGCACGCCCTGCGCCGACCGGCCCATGGCACGAACGTCCGTCTCCTTGAATCTCGCCGCCATGCCGAGATGCGAACCGAGGACGACTTCCTGCTCGCCGTCAGTCACCCCGACGTCAATCAGTGAATCGGACGGATCGAGCGTGATGGCGATGATGCCCGTTGCCCTCGGGCGGCTGTAGGCCACCATCGGCGTCTTCTTGACCGTTCCGTTGGCCGTCGCGAAGAGAACGAACGATTCCTCGAACTCGCGCACCGGCAGGATCGCCCGGTGCGTCTCGTTGGGGAGCATCTGCACCAGATTGGCCAGCGCTCTTCCTCGGGACGTTCGCGACATCGACGGGAGATCGTAAACGCGCAGCCAATAGACTCGGCCGCGGTCGGTGAAAACGAGAACGTAGTCGTGCGTGTTGGCGACGAACAGGTGTTCGAGGAAATCGCCCTCGCGGGCGTCGCCCCCGCGGATACCCCGCCCGCCGCGCCCCTGCTTGCGGTAGCTGTCGATGTCGGTGCGCTTGATGTACCCGGCGTGGGACATGGTGACCACGACCTGTTCGTCGGGAATGAGTTCCTCGATGCTGAAGTCGCCGACGGCTTCGACGAACTGCGTGCGACGCTTGTCGCCGTACTTCTCCTTCAGCTCGATCACATCCTCCCGAATGATGTCGAAAATGTGGCGCTCGTCCGAAAGAATCAACTCGTAGCCTTCGATCTCCTCGATGAGTTTGCCGTAATCGCGGGCGAGTTTCTCGATTTCCAGCCCGGTCAATCGCTGCAACTGCATCGAGAGAATAGCGCCCGCCTGCACGGCCGTGAGGCGGTGCGGAGTGGTCGTGTACCGATCCAAGAACCGCTCCGGAAGCAAGCGCCGAAGCGTGGCGGATTCCACCAGGCGCAGCTCGCGCGACATCAACCGCTGCTTGGCATCGTCGGGAGATTCCGAGGACTTGATCAACTCGATGATGGCGTCAATGTCACCGATCGCCAGGATCAAGGCCTCGAGTATGTGAGCGCGCTGCCGGGCGCGGGCCAACAGAAACTCCGTGCGCCGACGAATCACCGTCTTTCGGTGGTCGATGTGGATTTCGAGCATCGCCTTGAGCGGCAACGCCCGCGGCTTGCCGTCGACCAGCGCCGTGTTGATGATCGACAGGTTTGTTTGCAGCGGCGTGAAGCGATAGAGCTGATTGATGACGACCTCTTCGTTGGCGTCGCGCTTGAGATCGACCTCGATGCGAATCGGATTCTTGCGGTCCGAAGAGTCGTTCACCGCCGACACGTCCCGGATGGCGCCCGACTTCACCGCGGCCGCGATCTTCTCGGTGATCGTGTTGCGCATCACCTGATACGGGATCTCGGTGATGATGATCGTCTTCCTCCCGCCGCGACCCTCTTCGACCTCGAGCTTGCCGCGCATGGTCAGCGACCCGCGACCCGTGCGGTAGGCGTCAACGATTCCTCTGCGCCCGCAGATCGCGCCGGCCGTCGGAAAGTCCGGACCCGGTACGATCCTGAGGAGCTCTTCGAGGGTGCAATCCGGCTTGTCGATGACCAGCACGATCGCGTCGCAGATCTCGGCAAGGTTGTGTGGGGGCAGGTTGGTGGCCATGCCCACGGCGATGCCGGTCGAGCCGTTGACCAGCAGGTTGGGGAACTTGCTCGGCAGCACGCTCGGTTCGGTTCGCGTCGCGTCGTAGTTGGGAAGGAAATCGACTGTGTTGTATTCCAGGTCGCCGAGCATCTCCGTCGCGTGCGCGTGCAGGCGCGCCTCGGTATAACGCATCGCCGCCGGCGGGTCACCGTCGACCGAGCCGAAGTTGCCCTGCCCGTCGATCAGCGGGCAACGCATGTTCCAACTCTGCGCCAGGCGAACGAGCGTGGGGTAGATGACCTGCTCTCCGTGCGGATGGTAGTTACCGGAGGTATCGCCCGCGATCTTCGCGCACTTGCGGTGCTGTGAGCGCGGGCCGAGGTTTAGGTCGTTCATGGCGACGAGAATGCGCCGCTGCGACGGCTTGAGACCGTCCCGCGCGTCGGGCAGGGCGCGCGAGGTGATGACGCTCATCGCGTAGGTCAGGTACGAGTCCTGCATCTCCTCCACGATGGAGAGAGGTTCGATCGATTCGGTGGGCGCTTCGGGCGCGTCGGGCATTAAGACAGCTCCTCAAACAGCGTCGTCAACATGCGGAACAGTGCCCCGCATTTTAGTCCATCGGCGCTGTGCCGCAATTCGGTGGGCGGCGAAGCGGAGCTTATTTCCAGGGCAGTTTTTTGGGCACGGTAAATGGCTTGTCCGGATCGATTGGCGGCGGCTCGTTGTTGACCAGAGCGCCCAGCTCCGTGTTGCGGGCCAGGACCACCTCGTAGCCGTACTCGAGGTCGTCGCGGCGAATGATGATCTGCACGACCTCCCCCGCCGGGACCATGTAGATCGCCTGCCTCAGGTTTTGGATGTTCCGAAGCTCGCGCCCGTTGGCTTGCGCGATGACGTCACCCCGGCGAATGCCCAACCCACGCACCGGCGACGGGTCCGCCACGGCGCGAATCTGGCATTCGTTACGTGCCCGCGTGTTGATCGAGACGCCCAGCCACCCGCGGTCGAATGAGATGCCCTCCTTCAAATCCGCCACGATCTCGGTGACCCGCTCGAACGGCACAGCAAACCCGATGCCCGCGTCGTAGAATTCCACCCCCGCCAGCTCGCCAGGTCGCTGCGCCATCGGGACGCAGATGCCCAGAATCCGGCCGCGCAGATCGATCAGCGGACCGCCGTAATTCGCCGGGGAGAGCTTGGCGTCGGTCTGTATCGCGTTGCCGGCCATCCGGTTGAGGGCGCTGACGATCCCGACCGTGACCGCCGGCGTATCGCCGCCGAAGCCTCTGCCGAGGGCGATGGTCCGCTGGCCCACCTTGATCTCGGCTCTCGGAACCCACTCCGGTGTCTCCAACCCGGTGGCGTCGATCTTCAGGAGGGCGAGCTTTCGCACGCGATCCCGCGCGACCAGTTCGGCCACGTAGTCTCTTCCGTCGGTGAGATGGACCGTGATGTGCGCCGGCTCGCGCACGAAGTTGAAGCTGCTGGTGAGAATCCAGCCGTCGGCGTCGAAGATAAGACCCGCGGTCGGTCCGTCGGCAACCAGGAACTTCGACCCTAGATCGTCGCGAAACGGCGTGAGGTCAGGCGGCGGGCTGCCGTCGTCTTCCTCTTCCTCCGGCGGGGCGACTTCGCCGGCGACGCGCGGCTGGGCACCTCCGATCGTGTCAATCCGCACGACGCAGGGGACGACGCGATCCACCGCTTCGTGAAAAAGCGTCTGACGCATCCTCGCGATCTCGAACGCCTCGTCGCGCACCGGTGACGCCGCGGCGATCTCCACCCACGCCGCCACGAGCGTGAGGCAAACAATGAGGCCTCCGCGCGAATGCATCACTCCGCCTCCTCGAGCTCGATGGTCATCGTCTTGATCTCCTCGTCGCGGATCACGACGAGTTTCACTTTGTCGCCGGGACTCCGCCTCCGCATGACCTCCTTGAAGGACACGATGTCGCTCACGCTCTTGCCGCCGATCGAGACGATGAGGTCGTCCTTCTTGACGCCGGCGCGGCGCGCGGGCGATCGGCGCTTGACGCCGTCGACATACACGAGCTTCTTCTGATAGCCGAGTTCGAACAGCTTGATGCCGTGAAACGGCTCCGCGATCACGTCGGCTGCCGCCTGCGCGGAGCCGTCCGGATCCAACGCGGACCGCACGAACGCATCGACGGTTTCGACCGGAACGGCGTAGTTGAGGTTGGTGTGCGTGCGGTTCGAGACAACCAGCCGGCCAATGAGCCCCACCCACGCGCCGTCGAGATTCACCAGCGCGCCGCCCGGTGATCCGGGTGTGCTGGTCACCGTGTCGATGATCAGTATCTCGCCGCGAAAAGGGAATTCGCGGGTCTTGCGCCGAGCGTCCAACTCCGTGCGCGTGCTGAACACGCCCACCGACGTGGAAATCCGCTCGTCCCCCTGTGCCACCTTGAACGGGTTGCCCCCGGCGATCACCCAGTCGCCCGGATGCAACGCGCGAGAATCGCCGGGCTCGAAGTATTTGAACTGCCCCGCACCGACCGCGGCCCCTTGCACGCGCCTGCCCCGACGATCGTACTGCGACAGAGGCTTGAGACGCAGCAGGGCGAGTTGCTTCTCTCGGTCTCGCGCCAGGATGTCCGCGCCGTACGTGGTGCCGTCCGGTGTCACTACGCGCAGGCGCTCCGCGTCCAACAACAGCGAAATCACCGTGACAACCAACCCGTCATCCGAAACGAGCACCCCGCTGCCATACCCGGCGGACAGACCCGCCTTCAGCCCGAACAAGCGGACGACACGCTCCGACACGGCTTCGATCGCAGGATCGAACCCGCCCGCTCGGGCGCTGCTGGCAAGTGCCACGCACGCGACACTTATTAGACGTGCCAACCGCCGACCTACCATTCGATATCCAATCTCCCGATCCCCTCGTCGAAACGTCCCGACGACGTCACCACACGCATCCGGTGAGGCCAGACGATTCCGCCCGCCTCCCGGTAATCATCCAACTCAATCTCGACGGCGCGGTCCGTCGGAGCGTCTCGCACGACCACCCTCGCCGGCAGCCCGGTATCCAATTCAAACCCGACGTGCAACTCGACCTCATCCGACATCGGCCAGCGAATCGTCTCCAACAACCGCGTCCGCGTGATGCGGCCGTCATGATCCGTCTCGGTGAGTGCATCGCCGCCCAGGTGCCGTGCCCCGCTCGGAATCATGTCCATTGCGCCGACCAGCACTTGACGGCGCAGTGTCTGCATCGCGGTGATCAACAGCGATTCGTCCTTATCCGCCAGATAGCGCTTGCCACCTTCAATCAGCGCGACTTTCCCGTCTTCCACCTCGATGCGCCTCTCGGTCCCATCCTCTGCCGACTCAAACCGCTCGAGCTTTCCTCCGGGCTCGTCCGTGATTGTGAACACCGTCGTTTTGTCGCCGGCGATGCGCACCGCCCACCACGACCACACGCGTGGCGTCTCCGGGAACTTAGCCCCCAGCACCGCCTCGGCGAACCCGTGCAACGTCTCCTTGACGGCAAGGGCGTTGGTTTTCGGTGGCGTCTCGTACGGGCGGTTCATCTGCGGCATGATCGATTCCAGCCGCACAACCTGGTGTTTCACCCGCCCGCGCGATTCAAACGTGATCGGCACCGGCCAGCGCTCCGGATAAGTGCCCAGCAGGCTCGCGAAGTGGTTGGCCGATCGAATGTCCTCGCCGCCGAACCGCAAGAGACCATCCCCCACGCGGATGCCCGCGTTCCACGCCGGGCCGTCCTCGTACATGTTGTCGAAAACCACGCGGTCGGCGTCGTCGGTGACGGTTGCGTCGAGCGTGCCGTGTCTGCCCAGCAGCCCGGCGCGAAGATGAGGGATGAAGCGCTTGATCTGGTTGATGGAAATCGCGTACCCGAGCCCGACGTTAAAGCGGCCTCGCGCGTACTTGTGCATCTCCGCGGAGATGCGACCGTTGATCCCGATCACCTTGCCGTCACGATCGAAGAGCGGCCCGCCGGAGTTGCCCGGGTTGATGGACGCGTCGGTCTGAATGCAATCCGTGTAAACCAGCGTGTTGCTCTCCCCCTGGTAGCGGTGCAGACCCGACACGATCCCCAGCGTTACCGTGGGGTGGTAGTCGCTCGCCAGAGTGAACGGGTTCCCGATCGCGATGGCCTCGTCCCCCACGCGGACGGCGTCCGAATCGCCCAGCTCCGCAAACGCAAAGCGGTCCTTGCCGGTCAGCCTGAACATGGCAACGTCGCCCGTAACATCGATCCCGAGCACTTCGAGCGTGTACAGTTTTCCGTCATTGAGACCGGCCAGTCCCTTGCGCGAGCCCATCATCCCCGCGACGACGTGGAAGTTCGTAAGACCATAGCCTTCTTCATCGATCACCACGCCCGACCCGCCGCCGTTTTGCAATTCGTCGAGGATGCAGACACACGCCGGCGACACCCGTTCGATGACCTCGATGCGCCGCTGTTCCAACGCGAAGACAGCATCTCGCGGATCGTCGCCGGCCCGCGCGTGCGGAAACGCGGTCAGCGTGATCAGCCCGACGATGGTGTACGGAAAGGCTCTCATCGTTCACTCGCAGCCGGCTTGATCAATCGGACATCGCACCAGTCGGCATGATCCGACAGATCCATGTCCGTGGCGCAGTCAACGCTAAGCACGAGCGTCGCGACACCGCGAACGTCGACCGCAAAGCTCCGCGCCCGATCGCGCCCGGTGACGACTTCGCTCTCGAACAACCTGCGCCCGTCGCCGTCGACTCTGAAAACCACGCTGCCCCGAGGGCGAACCGCGTCGTCGATGCCCACCCTACCCGCGAAGGACGCGTAGGCACCATCCAAGGCGTACGTCAGCGCGCTCGGCGCATGTACGCCGATGCCTCGGTCAAACGCCTCACCGTCGACCGCCAGCGGGCGATTGGCCACGCTGCGATCGATCCGCGCGGGCGACGGCGCGAACAGCACGCCCTCCGCCTTCTCCGCCTTCGGGGTAAGATCGCTCAGGTACACCACGCGGTCGCTCTGAAAGCGCAGTCGCCCGACCCTTTCAACACGCACGGCCACCTCCGCCCCGAACGGCGTGCCAAACCGCATCGTCTCGCCGTCGGCGTCCAGCAACCGTCCCGCGAATCCCGTACCGTCGATGAGACCGACGCTGACCGGCCACCGCACCGCGTCCGCCAAGCCGATGGCGAACACGATACCGGCGACGTTTTCGAGAGAGAAGGGACGGTCCGTCTTGCCGATGCGCACGTGCCCACCCCGCGGACCCAAGTCCGTGATGCTGCCACGTATCGCGGCTACCTCACCGTCCCGGCGCGTCACGAGAATGTCCTTGCCGGCGAGCCGGTTGGCAAGCGACTCGGCAAACAGCAACCGTGCCGCCGCCTCAACGTCCGATCCACCGAACCACAACCCGGCGAGCGACGAGAAGGGTAAATCCAACGCCGCTCCCAGCGGTGTCTCCGCAACCACGGATTCGCTCCCTTCGCCGGTGATGGTGCCCCGCATCCGTCCGCCGTCGGCCAGATGAAACACGGTCGAACCCGGCGCGGCCGCGGCGGCCGCCGCTCGCGAAAACGTGACGGACCTGAGCTCATCCAGCGCGAGCGAAATCGGCGCGGGACATTCGAATTGCATGGACGATGCATCGGCGCCGATGACGGAGCATGTAATCGTCGACCCGTCGAGACGTTCCACCTCGGCCGCCGCCGCAAGAAGCGGCGCGACCAGACCGGTCAGCACGCAGAGTGCGCGGATTATTCGCTGTGCATCCCACAACAGGTGGCAGTTCGGTTGCCATGGCCACGCTCGCGTGGCCATGCGGGCGCAGGTCGTCGAATCATGCCCACGCCAGCGTGGGCATGCCACCCAGAATGGGAGACGCCCGATCATTCGTCGTGGTTCGCCGGTTATCACGGTTTCTTGGACAGATCCTGGTAGTACTGTTCGACGAGCCGCCGGTAGCGCGATGGGAAACTGTCGCGCAGCGACTGCAGAATCTTCTCGCGCTCCGCGGGGGGCATCGCACCCCACGCCTTGCCCGGTCGCACCTTGCGCGCCGTGCGCAGGTTTTGACCTTCGCTCGCTTTGCCGCCCGGCAACTGCGAATCCTGCATCGGCGTCTGCGGCGACTGCCCACCGCTCGACCCCGAACCGCCGCCGCCACCGCCGCCCTGCTCGTTCTGCTCGGCTTCCTCGATCAGGCGGTCGAGTAGTTCGATGGCCCGCAGTTGCTTCGACTGCACGCTCTCATCCGTGTACACGTGCCCGAGTCGGCGGCCGGCGTAGACCATCAGGTCGGCCACGTCGCCAAGACGTTCGGGCTCGCGGCGGGCCAACTCCGCCAGTATCTGCCGTGCCGCCACGCGAAGGCGCTGCGCCGCCTCCGGATAGAGCGCCAGCATGCGCCTGAGTGAGACCGCTGATTCGTCGTAGTGCAACGTCGCCAACTCCGTGTAGCCCTTCAAGAAAGCGATCTCGGCGGCGTACGGCGTGTACAGATCGACCCCTTCCGGATCGGCGAGGAACGCCCCAATCGCCTCGCCGGCCGCTTCGACCTTGTCTTGCTCGACGAGGCTCTTGATCGCGTAGACGGTGGCATTGGCCGACACGTAGGGGTCTGCGTCCGGCGCGAGGCCGTTCATTACGTCGTACGATTTTGCGTAGTCTCCGTCATCGTACGCGTCGAGCCCGTCGCGAAACGGAGTCGACAGCACGGCCAGCGCTTCCAGCAGAAAATCCTCGGAGTCGTCATCGTCCGCCCGACCCGCCCACGCTTTCGCAATGAACTGCTTGGTCTCTGCAGGAAACGCCTTGCTCTTCTGCACATGCTCGATGAACGCCCCGGTCATCTCGTCCACCGCCGGTCCCGCCGACGCGGAAAAGGTCAACGAAAGAACAACCAAAGCCCCGACCATGCCAATCCGCAGTCCGCAATCCGCAATCCCCAATTCCCTCACGACCCGTCCTCCAACTTGCGCATCTCGGTCGCGATGTCGGCGGCCTCCCTCTGACGCGTCGTGACCGCCTTCGTCGCCTGCAACAGCGATTGCTCCGTCTCGCTGCCCGCGGTACGTTCCGTTTCAATCGCATCAGTCCGCGTGTGAACGCGCACTTGCAGCGCCTTGAGCAGCTTCAACTCCGCCGACGGCGGCAGCAGCGGCTGATCCTGATCGCCGGAACTCTGCTGACCCGATTGCTGCTGTTGCTCCATCTCACGTTGCTTCTGCTCGATCGCTTCCACGAGGTTCTTCAGCGTCGCGACGATTTCTTCCTGCAACGCCTGCGTCAGCGGGCCGACGTTCAATTCCTCGAGCCGATCCCCCACCGCGTACATGTCGTCTGAGAGCTGCTCCAGGATGGCCGGAAAGACGACCGTCGTGCCCTCCTCTTCCAGCACGTGCAACGCCTTGGCCGCGTCGTTACCCACGCCGTTCTGCGACTCGGTAAGCTCGGCGCCGCGCAGCACTTCGGCACGCGTGAAGTTCTCTCGGCCGAAAGCGTGCAACGCGCTGGTCCCCGCGTTGATTTCGAGCTGCGTGGTCAGCATCGCCCGGAAACGTGCCTCGAGGTCGCGCAGGATTTCCTCCTGCTCTTCCTGTCGAAGCTGGCGCAGCGCCTCTTCGAGTTCGGCGAGCGCGTCCTCCAACTCAGCCAAGGCACGGTCCTGATCGACCGTCGCGTCGCGCGGCTCGTCCTCCTCCAAGTCCTCGGTCGCGTCCTCCATGTGTTCCTCGGCCTGCTCCACCTGCTGCTGACCGGGTGTTGGCTCGCCCGATTGCTGACCACCCTGTTGTCCGCCTTGCTGACCGCCCTGTTGACCGCCTGGCTGGCCACCTTGTTGCCCGCCTGGCTGACCACCTTGTTGTCCACCCTGCTGCCCGCCCATTTGCTGACCGAGCGAACCCGCATCCTCGGCGAGTTTCTTCTGAGCACTCGCAACGGCATCGCCCGTTTCCTCGTCCTCGAGCGATTTCAACGCCTCGGCAAGCTGGTGCTTGGCGCGTTTCAGCTTCTCGACCGCGGACTGCTGTTCGTCGGCCGCGGGATCGGTTGCGCCCTCCTTCAGGTCCTCCTGCGCTTCGCGCATCTCATCTTGCGCCGCGTTCAACTCCGCCGCGGCGTCCTGCATGGACTGCGCCCCCTTTTCACCGCCCTGCTGCCCACCGGACGGCTGACCTTCGCCGGGTTGCCCTTGCGACGGCGCCCCGCCCTGTTCGCCCTCGCCGGACTCGCCACCCTCTCCGTCTTGGTCTGACGGTTCGCCGCCCGCCGGCGACAACTTCATGACGTCCTCCGCCAACCGCTCCGTGTCTTGCGCGATGCGACCCTGCTCGCTCTCGAGCGCCGGCTGCGACCCCGGGTCACCCGGCGGCGCCTCTCGAGTCCGATCCTGAGCGGTTTCCTGCCGCCGCGTGATTTCGTCGAGACGCTCGATGGCCTCCCGCAGCTGCGCGGCGCGACGCTTACTCGCGGCCGCATCGGCGGTCTCCTTCCGCACGTCCCGCTGCCGGTCGAGCAGCTCCGATACCTTGGCCTTGGCTTCTTCGAGACGTGCGATCTCCTCGTCGCGCTCGGTCTCGTCGGTTGCGCGCTCCGTGAGCGTCCGGAGAATCGTCTCCAGATCCTCGATCAGGCCTGCCTCGATCTCGCCGGCTTCATCCAGCCGCGAGCGATCTCGGAACAGTGCCAACAGCCTGTCCACGCGTTCGTTGACGCCCAACTCGCCCGATCGCTCCAATGCCGCAGACAACCGATCGGCGTTCTCGGGCTCGTCTTCGGACAGCGTCTCGCGTAGGCGGAACATGCGGTCCTCGAGACGCGCGAGCCGATCCTTGATCATCTGCTGCTTCGCCGCCAGCGGGTTGACCGGTGTGATGTCGGCGTCGCTCTGCCCCGACGCGGAGCCCACACCCGCGATTCCGCAAAGCGCCAGCATCCCCGCGAACAACGGTCCTCGAAGCTCTCTGAACATTCTCATCGCCCGACTCCTCGCACCGAACGCCCCCCGATGCGCCCCCGGATGCACTTATCCATCGCCCAATAGCTCAGCCGCCCGACGCTCAATCTCGTCCTGCGTCTCGCGGTGCAGGTCCTTCTGGAGACGCACCACCTCCCGCAACATCGCGACCGCCTCCTGGAACCCTTCCCATTTTAGCATGTTGCCCAGAATGCGCCGCATTTCGTTCAAAACCGCGATCTGATCGCCGTCCGCCCGGCCGGCCGCCTCCTCCGACCGGTCCCGATCGATTGCACGCAGCGAATCCGCCGCCGATACCAGATCTCGCTTCACCAGGCGGTTCATCGGCTCGACGATCCCGGACCCTAGCCGTTCCAGGACCGCGGCGGAATCCAGACCGTTGACCTCGAATTCCGCCAGAATCTGCTCGAACTGCTGCCGCAGAAGATTGACCTGCCCCGCGATCTGCCGCTGCCGTCGCTCCAGCGGCGCGACACGCGACCTGCCCGTACCCGGAGATTCCTCACCCCCCAGCCGCCCGATGACGGACAGGAGATTCCGCCGCAACTCCTCCTGCTGCTCGATGACGCGCTCGAACTCCTGCCGGTACTCCTGCTCGCGCCGAGCGAGTTCGGCCAGCAGCTCGTCGTTGCTGACGATCCGCAGAGAGACCGCCGGCGACTTCGCCTCGTTCGGCCCCGAGACGTCGTCGAAGTCGGACGCCCGGGCGAAAAGCGTCAGGCGATCCGACGGGACAAGCGGCAGCAAACCCACCGCCCACAACAGATTCGTGTCGAAATTCGTCATGCCAGCCGTGAAGTCATCGAGCCCCACCGTCACGGGTTCCTCGCCCACGCGGGCCACCTCGTACAACATCTCCGCCCGCGCCAGCCCGAAGACGTCCGAGAACGACATCTCGATCGGAAGCAGCGCCTGCGCCGTGATGATGTCACTCACGCCGAACACCTTCATCCGCACCCGCGGCGCGGCGTCCTTGATGACGCGCACGCTCAGCCGAACCGGTCTCTTGTTGGTGAGTCCGATCGCGTCGCGCAAAGAAAAATGGTACGTTTGCGTCTCGACCGGTTGAACCGTCACCGACCACGAGGTGTCCGACCCCGTCGCCGAAGTAATCCGTTCCTGTCCCGCGAAGAGGTCCGCGGCCACCACCGGCTTGTTGAGCCCGACGCGGATGGTCACTTCACTCCCGCGCAGCGCTTCGACGGCGAACTGACCGTCCGGCATGTCCAACGAATCCAGATTCGCGTACGCCGGCGGCTGCACGTGGATCGCGACCTCCTCGACGCTCGGGCGATCGGCCAGCCGGGCTTCATACCACCCGGTTTCATCGTCACCGCCGACCAGCCGGAACCGGAATTCCTGCTCGACACGCGCAAAGGTGTAACGAAACCCGCGCTCGCCGACACCGATCATCGTCTCCCGGCCGCTCTCACCAGTCACGAAATCGAACATGATGGTGACAGATCGTGGCACTTCTCCGTCAGCCCACGCGCGGACCTCGAGATCATCCCCGCGGGCGCCCGTCAGGAAGCCCTGGGGCAATTCCACGTGCAGATGCGTCCGCTGACGCCACTGCGCGTCCCCCAGCAGCACGTTGCGGTCAAACCACGTTCCCATCTCCTCCGGTCTCGCCCACACCGCGCCGACCCAGATGAGAACCACCGCGAGCACCGCGAACAGGTTCCGCCGCGCCCGACCGTGCTCCAGGACCGATCCGAAAGACACGCCGGCGACCGCTGTGTTTGCGCGCTCCACAACCGCACGCATCAACGCGGGCGAATTCGACTCCGCCGGTCCGGCTTCACCGCTCGAAAACTGCACGGCCGACACCAGCACCGAGTGCAGCGCGGGGTTCTTCCGCTCGATGAGACACGCCATCTCGCGCGGTCCGAACGGAAATCGCCAGGGTCGCCACAAGCGACGCCAGCACGTCACCCCCGCACCCAGCACAATGACCCCCAGCAGTGTCGCCCGCATATCCACCGGCAGCCGAAAGACGTAGTCCAGCGCCAACTGCACCACCGCCGCCGCGAGCAGAAACGTCAACAGCTCCGCAACCCCCCCGGCCAGCGCATAGCACCGGAGGCGCAGACCCAATCGCACCAGCCGTGCGCCTACCTGCCTGTCGAATTGGTCGTTTCTCGTCACAGCAGCCTGACCCATTTGCGTACCGCCCACTCGACCGAAAGAAGGCCGATCAGCGCCGTCAGCGTCCACCAGCGATCCCACACCTGCTCCGGGCGGGACCGCACCGTGGTCATCTCATGGCGATCCAGAATCGCGTCCGCCAGTTCGTCGATCTCGTCGACCTCGTAATACCGACCCCCCGGTGATCGACCCGCCAGCGCCGCCAGCGCCGCGCGATTCATCTGCGGGTTGAGAATCTCGATGTTCGGACGCACCACCTGCACGCTGCGTGTCGCCGTTACGGATTCCGTCTCGCCCGAACCGCGCAGCGTGAGCGAAATCTCGTAACCGCCCGTCTGATCCGGCGTGAAACGCCCCTCGTACCAGCCCGCCCGATCGGGCTGTGGCTTCAGCACGAACTCCTGCCGCCGTCGACCCGACTGATGATATGCCGGCACGGAATCGCGGACCAACGGCTCAAACCGCGCGTCGAATAACCGTGCCGTCACCCCGACGGCCGAACCCATCTGAAACGTCTCGCCCTCGGTGAACAGCGTGGCACGTTTTTTGGAGCCGAGCAACTTGCCCTCGACCAGATACCGGAGCATCTGCACCCAGAACGTGTTGAACTGTTCGTCGCCGTTTCGCCGCCAGCGCCACGTGCTGTCGAACCCGACGAACGCGGACCGACCCGCCCCCACGAACTGCGTGGCGCACAGCACGTGGCTGCCGAACGCGTTGCGCATCTGCGGATTGCCGTGACGCATCAGCACGGTGGCGACGAGCCGCTCGCGCAGCACCGGATAGTGCCAGTAGATGCCGGGCAGATCGCGCCACAAATCACCGCCGCTGCCAACCCCCTCGCGCTGACGCAGGATCGAATGGCCCGTCGCCTCCGGCTCGATCTGGATCGGCCAGCTCCGCGTCTGGTAGTGTCCGATGCGGTTCAGAATCAGATCCGCCTCCGGATCGGCCGTCACCGGGAGCATCTGAACGATGTCGTCGACCGCCGGGTCGCGCATGAATTGCGGCGTGTGCTTGCGCGATGCGCAATACGCCAGCCCACCGCCGTGCTCGACAACCATGCGCTCCACCGACCGAGCCCACCCGGGTCCGAACTCCGCCGGGTCGGGGTCCAGCATGACGATGGCATCGTACGCGAACAACTCCTCCGCGCTCGCCGGCAGCGCGTCGATGATCGTGTCGCCGTCCAACACCGCATCCGTGTCGGCCGACTGCAGCCAGCAACTGACGTCGAACGTGCCGTCACGCGTGAGAAGCCGCGAGACGTATCGGTATTCCCAACTCGGACTGCCGGAGATCACCAGCACGCGCATCTTGTCGTCGATGACGTTCACCACACGCTGCTTGCTGTTGTCGTCGGCCACGCTTTCGTCGGCGCCCACTTCCACCGCCACGCGATAGGCCACGCGACCGATCAACTCGCGCGTGCGCTTGAACTCGACCGGCTCAACCGCGCCATCGATGGTAAGAGACACTCGCCGCGTCTCGGTCGGCGTCGTCGAATCGCCCTCAAACAACTCAACCGCTATGGTCTCGCCGGCCATCCCCTTCGCCGCCAGGTGCGCGCTCAGCGAAAAAGGGTCGTTCTTGAACGCGTTTTCAGGAGCGATCAACTCGGTCACGCGCACGTTCCGCGGTGGCGAGGCGTCGCCGACCCCCACGATGTGCAACGATATCCCCTGTTCTTCGACGTACCGCGCGACGACCTCGTCCGGATCGCCCTGGTTGAACCCGCCGTCGCTGAGCAGCACCACGCCAGCGAGCGGCGCCCCGCCCAGCGACTCCGTCGAACGCCGAATCGCCCGCGACACGTTCGTCGCGGCGCCGGAAGCGGCGAACTCCGTGCGCACGCCGTCGAACGCGGACGCGGTCGCCCCCGACTCCGGCGTGTCCGCCGGTTCCGTCTCGTGTTCGGCACGCAACGTCGACACCAACTCCGGAGCGTCGCTGAACGTGTACAGCTTGACGCGATTGCGCGCCGAAAGCGCCGCAAGCAGGCGATGATCGTCACGGGTAAGCAGGTGCGAAACAACATCCGCCCGGCGCAAGGGGAACTCCTGCCCCGGCGGCATGATCGACTTCAGTCGCGCCGCGTCACCAGCGTCGCGATAGCGATCTCGCAGATCCATGCTCGACGAATCATCGACCAGCACGATGCAGTACGAGTCGATCCAGCGGTGCAGATACGTGGCCCACACCGGCTGAACCAGAATCGCCGCGAGCGCCAGGATCACCGCGCAACGTACCGCCGCCAGCAGTGTGCGCGCGACCATTGACGCCCCGCGCCGCGCCTCCGTGCGATACATCCACACCACCACCCAACAGACCAGCACCACCGCACCCAGCGCCAGCACGGCCGCCCACCCGACAGGCATCGCCGCGAATTCAAACCGCCGCTCTTCAGTGACGCGATCCGCCTGGGCGATCAGATTGAACATCGTCTCGTTCATCAACACTCACGCGCGCCGGCCGAACCACCATCCCAAGAACTGCTCGCCCATCAGCACGACAAACGCCGCCAGCAGAACACTTTTCCAAAACTCGCGGCGCGATTCCTCGCCCACCTCGCCGAGCGACTTCAGTCCGTCAACGTAGTGGAACTCCATTTCGTGAAGCGATTGTCTGAGGTCCGCTTCGACGGCCGGTCGCAGGTCACTCTCCGACGGATCCAGATTCACCGCAAACGCGCGCATCTCCTCCTCGCCGGTCCGCCGAGTCAGGACAAACCGATACACGCCCCGGCTGCGCGTCTGGTCCCAGCGAATCCAGAAACCGGCGCGATCCTCACGCGGCGCTGCGGTGAGGTCGATCTCCTGCTCGGCCGGGTAACCCGGCGTACGCACGCGTACGTCCTCCGCGTACGCATCCGGATCGACCGAAAACTCGATCGGAACGCCCACCACCAGATCGTTCGCGATCCCGCGACCGCGCGCCAGGAAGCGGGCCAACTCCAACACGGCAACGACGTAGCTCGCGTCCCGTCCCCAGTCGTTCCATTCCTGATCGCAGCTCGAAGCGAAGAGAACCACCCGCCCGTGCCCGTACGACCGCTCGATCATCGCGGGACTCCCCTCGCCGTCGGCGAAACGGGAGACCACTTTGGCCAAGCCCACGCGCGGCAATTCCG
This sequence comes from Phycisphaerae bacterium, assembly GCA_029260255.1. GTDB lineage: Bacteria > Planctomycetota > Phycisphaerae > UBA1845 > UBA1845 > OFTM285. Next base: position 149 of record JAJDDR010000151.1, on the reverse strand, counting down.
GCGCTCCGGCGCCCGCCCCCGCATCGTCGCCGCTCGGCGCGTCGACCGCCGCCGGCATGCACGAGAAGTACTGCTCGAACAGAATCTGCTTGGACATATGGCCGTTGACCGGGGGTATCTGGCGGAAAGCGAACTTGTGGACTGTATTG
>JAJDDR010000016.1 GCA_029260255.1 Phycisphaerae bacterium | reverse complement strand
TCGGGTGGTCCGTCGCGGGGCTCGGAGATGTCAACGCGGATGGCATCGACGACATCGGCAGCGGCGGGCCGGGTGTCATGTACCCGCCGGCCGACTGTGGCGGAATCCCCGGGTTTTGCACGGATTGCGACGCCACGGCGGGTGCGGTGTACGTTCTGTTCGGAAGCACCGGCATCGGCGGAGACGGGGATTGGAGCCTGGGCGCGCCGGAAACCACTGTGCTTCGTATTGAAGGGCTCCATCCCAACGACGAGACCGACGCCATTGCGCCGGCCGGGGACTTCAACAATGACGGCATCGCCGACTTTCTCGTCGGGGCGCACTCGGCGAGCCCCGGTGGGATGACTTTCGCGGGCGCGGTGTACGTGATCTATGGAAGTCCCACCCTGGGCAGTGCCACGTCGTTCGACCTCGCGACTCTCGATGGGTCGAACGGTTTTGCGATCGCCGGCGGGTTTCCCTGGTCCGGCATGGGCAGGCGTTTGGCGGCGATCGGGGACTTCAACGACGACGGCATGAATGATATCGCCGTGGGCGCGCACAGTGGCGACGCGCCCGGTCGGCCGAACGCCGGGCAGGTGTACATCCTGTTCGGCGGAAGAGGGGTCGGAGAATCCGGAATGTATGTCCTGCCCGATTCCCTGACGCCCAAACATGGGATCATCATCTACGGCATCTCGACCGGTGACTTCGCGGGCAGCACGATTTCCCGCGCGGGCGACGTCAACAGGGACGGCGTCAACGACCTCGTGATGTCCGCTACCTACCCCGTGCCGCAGCCCATGGCACAGGGGCAGGCCTACGTCGTGTACGGGGGTGTCGATGCTGGACAGCACGGTGTATTCGAGTTGTCCAACCTCGATGGGAAGAACGGCTTTATTGTGAACGGTCCGCCCTCTCCGCCCGGCTCGACTGAGGAAACCAAGATCGGCGCTCCGGCCGGACTCGGCGACATCAACGCCGACGGGTACGACGATGTTTCCGTGAGCGTGGACACCACCGACGACTGGGTGGGTGTCATCTTCGGCGGCCCGAGCGTCGCTCGTGACGGCCCCTTGCTGTTGGAGAACCTGCACGGGGAGAACGGCTTTCGCGTCATCCGCGGGGACGCCAGTGCATCCACAGCACGGGCGACATCGGCCGGGGACGTCAACGCCGACGGTATCGACGACATGTACCCCCGGGTTTTCGCCAACAACGTCCTCTTCGGTGCCCCGGGCGTGGGCGGGTCGGGAGTCGTCGATGTGTCACTGTTCGATGGAAGAGACGGTTTTACGTTCGTAGGCGGATACGCCGGGCGGTCGTATTCGAGCGCTGGCGACGTCAATGCCGACGGAATCGACGATGTACTCGTCAGCGCGGAGCACTACGAGGGCTTTTGTGAAGTGGGACAGGTTCGTATCCTATTCGGCCGGCGGATGGGGGATGGGGATTTGGATGCGGATGTCGATCTGGCGGACTTCGGGGGGTTTCAGGCGTGCTATGGTGTGCCGCCCGACGGCGACGTGCCGGATGCGTGTCACCCGTTCGACTTCGATAAGGACAACGACGTGGACCTTGCCGACTTCGAGGCGTTTCAGAAGGTGGTGGGATCGTTGCCGTAGGGAGTTGTCAGTTGTCAGTGGGGGAGGGCGGGGGGATTGGGGATTGAACCGCAGAGAGCGCAGAGACCGCGGAGGGGACGGAATCGGGAATGGTGATTGGCAGTTAGCCGTACAGTGCAAAGTGGTCAGAACCGCGCCCGTTAGGAAGCGGCCTCGCGCGCGTGTGGCGTTTGCGAGGGTTCGAGGCCGCTCCTTGACAGTCGCGGTTCTGATTGGGGTGTTACGGGGGTGGTGGTTTGGGGAGTTGGAATCGGTCGGTGATGCGGGCGTACCAGTCGCCGCCCATGCGGGCGATGGCGTCGAGCTTGGTGACGTCGGCGGTTCCGTTTTCGGCGACGAGGTGGTCGTCGGCGATGTGGAAACAGAGGATCTCGGCGACGCAGACGTTGGCCGAGAGGGGGCCGCTTCCGACGGGGACGATCTGGAGCAGCTTGCACTCCATCTGGACGGGGCACTCGGCGGCGCGCGGGGGTTTGACGAATCGACTTTCGAGCTTGGTGAAGCCGGCGGCGACGAACTCGTCAACGTCGGGCGGGAAGGCGGCCGAGGCGTGGTTCATGGCGTCGCGGATGTCGTAGGGGACGATGTGGATGACGCACTCGGGGACCTCGCGGAGGTTGTTGAGTGTGTCTTTGTCGGTGCCGTCTGCTTTGGTGGCGGGGGAGAAGACGACGGCGGGGGGGTTGGATCCGACTCCGTTGAAGAACGAAAACGGGGCGAGGTTGGGGAGGCCAGCCGCGGTGATGGTGGAGACGAATGCGATGGGGCGCGGGACGACGCAACTCAGCATGGTGTGGAAGTTGGCGCGGTTGTCGCGTTCGGAGCAGACGAGGGTGGTGTAGTCGTGGGCTTTCATGGTGTTCGCTTTTTTGAACCACAGAGGGCACGGAGGGCACAGAGGGGAGAGAAGAGTGGGGTTGTTTGGGGCGGTTCGTGCGTTTGTGTGATGCGGGGTGAGTGGTATGTATAACTCGATGACATCAACAACGGCGCCCCTTTCTTCTCTCTGTGTGCTCTGTGGTTCAAAAACCGGACTGGATTCGGGCCGCTACTCGATGATCGGGGTTGTCAGGGTGCCGAGGCGGTCGATTTCGAGTTCGATGGTGTCGCCGGGTTCGAGCCATCCGCCGGTGTTCTCGGGGCCTAGTTCGAGAATGCAGCCTGTGCCGACGGTTCCGCTGCCGAGGACGTCGCCGGGGTAGAGCGTGACGTCGCGCGAGGCGCGTTCGACCATCTTGGTGAAGTCGTGGGTCAGTTGGTTCATGTTGCCGCGTGAAATCTCCTTGCCGTTCTTGCGGGCGACCATGGTGAGGTCGTACTTGCCGGGACCGGCTTTGACGTCAGCGAGTTCATCGGTGGTGACGACGAACGGACCGATGGCGGTGGCGAAGTCCTTGCCCTTGGCCGGTCCGAGCATGCACTTCATCTCGTAACGCTGGAGGTCGCGGGCGGAGAGGTCGTTGAGGACCATGTATCCGAAGATGGCGTCGTCGGCTTGCTGTCCGGCGGCGTTGGTCACCTCGCGGCCCAAGACGCATCCGACTTCGAGTTCGAGGTCGAGCTCTTTGGTGTCGGTCGGTTTCTTGACGGGCTGGTTGTGACCGAGCATGGCCGTTGGGTTGGAGAAGTAGAAGACGGCGATCTCGTACCATTCGGGGAGCATCTCCTGTCCGCGTTTTTGGCGACAGGTCTTGACGTGCTGCTCGAAGGCGTAGAAGTCGCGGAAGGTGCGGGGGTCGGGAACGGGCGGCAGCCAGCGGGCGACCTTGTCGATGGGTGTGCCGTCGCCGGACGCAGCTTGAGTGCCGAGTTCCTTGAGGCGGTCGGGTCCGTACTGATCGAGGGCGCCGCGGACGCTGGGGGGCGCGTCTACGGAGTGGAGCGTGTTGTCGTTGGCCACACAGAGCTTGGGGTCGCTCTGATTCTCGAATTGGACTACGCAGAATCGCACTTTTGGGTATCTCCTGGCTGCTGTTTCTATCTTGACGGCCCGGCGACGTTGTGACGCATTCGCGGAATCGATACGCCGCCGCTCGGGGGGTTATGGTAGCGTCGTCCGGTGTGTTCGGAAAGGTGTGGCGGTTCGGCGCGAAACGCGTGCGGCAGCGCGTACTGCATTTCGGCGCATGGACGTTGGCCTGATCTCGGGTATCCTCCGCACCTGAGGTACGCGGAGCGACGCCAAGGAGTCGAAGCCCATGATTGTCGTAATGAAACCGGGCTGTGAGGAGACGGATGTCCAGCACGTCGTCGAACTCGTGCGGCAGATGGGGCTCAAGGAACACGTCATTGTCGGCACGGACCGCACCGTCGTCGCGGCGATCGGTGACAAACGCAACGTCGACAAGGGCGCCATCGAGAACGCCGGCATGGTCGACCGCATCGTCCCGATCCTCGCGCCGTACAAGGTCGCCAGCAAGGAAACCCAGCTGGAGCCGTCAGCCGTCGAGATCGCCCCCGGCGCGGTCATAGGCGGACCAGGAATCGGCGTGATCGCGGGACCGTGCAGCGTGGAGGACGAAGGCAGACTTCTCGAAATCGCACACGCAGTCAAGGAGGCCGGCGCCATCGGGCTCCGCGGCGGGGCGTTCAAGCCGCGTACCAATCCCTACAGCTTTCAGGGGCTCGGCGAGACCGGTCTGAAGTACCTCGCCAAAGCTCGGGACGCCACGGGTCTCGCCGTGGTTACCGAGATCATGAGCATCGATCAGGTCGACATGGTCGCCGGCTACGCCGACGTGTTGCAGATCGGCACGCGCAACATGCACAACTTCAACCTGCTCGTCGCCGCCGGAAAGACCAACAAGCCGATCCTGCTCAAGCGCGGCTGGAGCGCGACGCTCGACGAGTTCCTCCTCGCGGCCGAGTACATCATGAACGAGGGCAACCGGAACGTCATCCTCTGCGAGCGCGGCATCCGCACGCACGAAGAGTACGTTCGCAACACGCTGCCGCTGGCCGTCATCCCGGCGGTCAAGCGCGAGTCGCACCTACCCATCATCATCGATCCGTCGCAGGGCACCGGGCACGCGTACATGGTCCCCTCGATGTCGTTGGCCTCCATCGCCGCGGGCGCCGACGGGCTGATCGTCGAAGTCCACAACGACCCCGAGCACGCCATGACCGACGGAGCTCAGTCGATCACACCGGAGGCGTTCGCCAGGCTGATGAAAGACGCGCGCAACGTGGCCGTCGCGATCGGCCGAAGCGCATGACGCGCGAGCAATTACGGTAGGGACGCGCCCGCCCATGGTCGTGTGGATGGGCTGACGCCGTTGATCAACTTCCGGAATGGGAGCAGAGTGTGTCGCCACGTTAGGGCTCGGGTGATGGTGGGTCCGGGTGCGGATCGGCTCCGGGTTGGTCATCCGGCATTGGGACGAGCATCGGAGCGGCCGTCGCGAGACGCATCAGGCCGCCATCCGCACCCGCCGGGAAGTGCTCCTCACGGATGCCGGCCAGGATTTCATCGCACCACGCCCGCGTCGCCCGGTTCGCTTCATCGTCACCGGCGCCGCTCCAGAGTTGGCAGATCTCGAATTTCATGAGCATCGCGCTGCGGCCCGCCTCGGTGCGCAAGCGCACGTCTTCGAACCACTCCTGACTGCCTTCTTCGAGCGTCAGCAGCAGGCGCCACGCGGTCGCGTACGATCCCCGTCCTGCAAGATATTTACACCGGAGGAGTTTGGCGAAGAACGAATACCGAAGCGTTTCGCGTGCAGGCGGCGCGGCGGAGCGCGGAAGCATCCTCATCGCCCGATCCAGCCGATCCGCCCGCCCGTACAGCACTCCCTGCCAGAGCACGGCCGCCGCCGCAACCTGCGGGCGATCATCCTCGAGGTACTCCGAAAGGCGTCGCGCAGCGCGGCGTGATTTTTCCGCTTTTTCGTCCGCTGTTTCCATCACGCATGCCTGCAATGCGTCGGCAAACGCTTCCAACGTCTCGATCGCGGTCTCAAACGCAAACGCGGCTTCGCCGTCGTAGTCGTCCTGTTCCGTGTAACGCTCCGAGTCCGTACGCGCGATCGCCAGATGCCCGAGCGCACGGCGCGCCAGCTCGCCCACCCGCGCTCCGTTCGGTCCGGGATCGATTCCGTGAAGCCATTGCGACATGGGAGGCTCGCACTCGGCCGCGAGCATCCAATTGGATGCCGCCAGGCGGGCCTCCAGACGCTTGCGCGGGTCGTCGGTCTTGTCTGCGGCGTCGAGCAGCGCCGCGGTGCGGTCGGCCAGCCATTTCGCGTAGGCCTGCTCGTCTTCGATGCCGTCGGGAAGGTCCGCGGTGCTCAATTGAACGATTGGTTTCTCGATGCCTCGCGGCGTGCTCGGCGGCGACGGCGGTTCGTCGGGAGCGAGAACGGTCAACGACAAGAAGGCAATCCACGCTGTGAACATGAGATTCTCCCACCAACAACGGTCGCCCGACCGCTACCCTCGAACTCGGGCGAGAATAGACGTATCGCCATGCACCCGCAACCATGCGCGCGGATTCGTGACGCTTCCGGCCGGGTGTGGCCATTCTTTGTGGCATCGTCGGCCGGGCACATGCGGTGGAGCGGGTTTTACCCGCCGCAATCGTGCAAGAAGGCGGGTCGAACCCGCCCTACCCTTGGCATGCCACAATCGCTGGTCACACCCCTTCCGGCCGCGGTGGCATCATCGTCCGTTGACCCGTGTCGATACGGCTCATAGACTGAATTGGCAGGCCAGAAGCCCGCCGCTCTGTGTACAAGATCAATGTTCCCGAACCTTTGATCATGCCCAACCCGCCGCAAACATCGCGTTCGTCCCCGCCCCCGACGCGGGACATTCGACCCCCGCGCTCGTCCCGAGCGCGCCCGACGGCACGGGCGGGTCGGCTGGCCGGTCGCGCGGTGCTTCTGGCATGGGGTATCTCGGTGCTCTATCACGTTGTGCTGTTCGCGGTGATGTACCTGATCCCCTGGCTGGCCGGGCTGGCGCGCGACGTCACCGACGCACCGACGCCGCTGACCGACCTGGTGTCTCCGGTTGACCGCGTGGCGACCACCGTTTCGCCCCGCCCCCAACCCACTCAGAGCAAGACCACGTCTCAGCGCAAGGCGCTGGAGTTCAAACCGAACCGTTTCCAGCCGCTGGAGGGGATTCAGTCCATCAAACCGAACGATCTCGAGATACTGGGGATCGGCACCACGGGCGGCGACCTGGGCAAGGACGGATTCAGCATTCCTCTGGGCGGTGCCGGACCGGAGTTTTTCGGTCTTGGTGGCGAGGCCCGCGGAGCGCGGAACATCGTCTACGTGGTTGATCGTTCCGGCTCGATGTTGAACACCTTCAGCGGCGTGGTGCGGGAACTGAAGGAATCGATCGGTGCGCTCCGCCGGACGCAGCGTTTCCACGTGATCTTCTTCAACTCGGGAGCGCCGCTGGAGAATCCTCCGCGACGCCTGGTGAGTGCGGTGCGCTCCCACCGGCGCGCGGCGTTCCGGTTCCTCGATCAGATCGCTCCGATGGGCGGCACGGACCCCAGGCCCGCGATGCGGCGGGCGTTTGCGGTGGAACCCGATTTGATCTACTTTTTGACGGACGGTGAGTTTGAAGGTCACGCGCAGAGCATGTTCAGCATGTTGGACAAGTTGAACCGAATGCGAGACGTGCGCATCTTCACCATTGCCTACGTCAACCAGCGAGGCGGCGCGGTGCTCGAGCGCATCGCCCGGGAACACAACGGTGAGTACCGGTTTGTCTCGGAGGATGAGATCTTTGACTGAACCACCGGGCACTATGCCGTTGATCGCCCGACTGTGGGTGTGCGCGGCAATCGCCTGCGCGTCCTCCGCTCCGACAACCGCGGACGAGCTCGAGTTCGGAGGGACCAAGATCGAGCGCATCGGTATCGTCGATCTGGAAGGCGCCGAGATCGCTTACAGAACTCCGGCGGGTGACTTTCGGTACCTGCTTCTGACCCGGGTCGACAGGATCTACGTCGACAGTGCGGGCGAACTCGAAGATCTCAACGAGGCTGAGGCGCTGCGCGTCAAGCGGGACTTCGTCCGAGCGATCAACCACTACGAACGGGCACTCCGCGTATCGACGGGTTTCTGGAAACGCCTGGTGCGCGCTCGCCTGATCCAGGCATGCGACCAGTCCGATCACATCGACAAGTTCGCGCGCCAGTTCATCCTGCTGTTGCGCGACACCGAGAACGGTGCGGCGCTCGCGGCGGAACTCATGCCGCACCATGCGCCGACCCCGCAGTCTCGCGGCATCCCGCGCGCCAAGCGCGACATCGCCGAGGTGGTTCGCGGCATGCGTTCCCAAAGCGGCCGCGTGCTGCTCGACATGCTGGCGTTCCACATCGCGACCCGCGCCGCGCCCGGCGAGTCCGCCCGCCTGGCGATCGATCTTGTTCGCCAGCCGATACCGCCACTGATCGCGACCCGCGAAGTCTACCGAATCAAACGCCGTGCGCTCGGGCTCCTGCTCGACGGCGGGAAGGCAGGCATGGTGCTCGATATCATAGACGGCGAACTCGCCGACGCGCCGATGCCGGTGCTCCCGGAAATGCTGCTGATCAAGGCTCGGGCATTGGAAGCCTCGGCGAAGACCGACGAAGATCGGATGCGCGCTGCCTGGGCAGCCCTGCGCGTCGTTATCCACTATGCCGACGATGAGCTGGCGCCGGAGGCGTTGCTCCTGGCGTCTGAGGTTCATGAACAGATCGGTCGAGCACCGATCGCGGCGCAACTGATCGAAGAATGCCTCGGTCACGCGCAGCTCACCGCGGCCGTGCGTAAGCAAGCCGAGGAGCGTATGGAGCGGCTGCGGTCGACCGGGTAGTGCTCCGGCACGCGTGAATTGCGGAGTACGGGGAGAAGACGGGTGCCACTGGCGGCTTGTCCGCCGGTGTGACGAGCGGAGGCACTGGCAGCAAGCTGCCAGTGGCAGCCATCGAGACTACTGGTCGAACCGCGCCGCAGCGTCGAAGAAGATCGGACGCGGGAGCGTCCAGGATAGGAGTGCCGAGTTTTGACACGAATTGCCGGATTGGCGGTCGTCACGTTGGTTGTGCTGATCGTCGCCGCACCCGCGCTTGCACAGCCGGGCGACGACGGTGACGGCGCCGTCATGCGCGTCTTCGACCACTTCCTGCGAAAGGGAGGCGCGATCACCTGGTTCGTCCTTGTGCCGCTGTCTGTCGCAACCGTCGCACTCACGATTGAGTACTGCCTCTCGATCCGCCGGCAGACCTTCGTGCCGCCCGAGACCTACCGGACGATTTCGAGCCACCTGCACAAACGCGCCTACGCCGAGGCGATCGAGTACGCCGCCTCCGAGCAGAGCGTCCTGGCGGGCGTGGTCAACACGGCATTGTTGGAATCGCGCAACGGCTACGCCGCCATGGAGCGCGCCGTCGAAGAGACGCTCGAAGAGAACTCCGCGCGCATGATGCGCAAGATCGAGTACCTCAACGTGATCGGCAACATCAGCCCCATGGTCGGGCTGTTCGGAACGGTCTACGGGATGATAGGTCTCTTCGCGTCGATCCGCGTCGCCGGCGGGATGCCCGAGCCGGCGCGCATCGCCGATGACATTTCGATTGCCCTGGTGACGACCTTCTGGGGACTGCTGGTGGCGATACCCGCGTTGAGCGTGTTCGCCCTGTTTCGCAATCGGATCGATGTCTTGACCGCCGAGTGCGCGCTCGCGGTCGACCGGCTTTTTTCGTCGTTCAAGCCCGGTGCCGCACCGATGCCGCGCCCCGGACCGTCGGCGGAGCCGGCTGCCGTTCAGTCTGCATAGAAGAGCGATGGACTCCACCAAGAAATACCATCCCAGACCGTCGCTGACCTTCAACATGGCGCCGATGATCGATGTGGTGTTCCTGTTGATCATCTTCTTCGTGTTGGTAAGCACTTTTGCTTCTGCCGAGCGCATCCCGATGGAACTGCCGGACCCCGACAGCAGCCAGGCACTGAACGTCAAGCTGACCGATCGCGCGATCATCAACGTGCAGCTCGTGGATCCCGATTCCCCCGGGTCCTCCGAGGTGGCCTACAGCATCGGACCCAATCGACCGCAGTCACTTGCGGTCATTTCGGAGCGACTCATGGCCCACAAGCGCGCCGTCCCGGATCTGAAAGTGGTCATCCGGGCGGACAAGCGTGTGCGGTACGGCGACGTCCGCGAGATCATGGAGATCGTCGCCGAGCACGGCATAGAGATGATGAACATCGTCGCCCACGTCGGCGACGCGGGACCCGCATCGTGAAGGCCGCAAGAGTAAATCACGCGAGCGGCAACGGTGCGGTTCACTTCCGCCCCAGGCGAAAGCGAACCCAGCGGGAGTTGACCGCGCTCACCCTGAACCTCGCACCCATGGTCGATGTCGTCTTTCTGCTCCTGATCTTCTTCATTTCCACGACGACGTTCAAACGTGCCGAGGGGATTCTGCCCGCCCAACTGCCGAAGCAGGGCAACATGGCCGACGCGCTGGCGCTTCCCATTTCGCCCATCATCGTACACCTGCAGCAGACCGGACCGGGTCCGGCGGACTACGTCATCCGGGTTGAGGATTTCGTGGATACGCCGACCACGTTCAGCGAACTGTCCGCGTTTTTGAAACGCGTTCAAGAGAACCCCGGTTTCGATGACGAAACGCCGGTGGTTTTGAAAACGAGCCCCGACGTGCAGTGGGATCACGTTGTCGGGTGTTGGAACGCGGCCGTCGCCGCCGGGTGCAAGCATGTGTCATTCGGCGTGGAGTAAGACCGGACAGTCAATGGTCGCATTCGTCATGGTTGGCGCCGTCGGCCCGGTTGCGTCCGGACAGTCTACGGCGCCGTACCCCGAATTGCAGCGTTTCGATTCCGCTGTGTTCTACGATGGGTTGAAGCAGCGCGGGCTGACCGATCTCCTCGCATTGCACCTCCGCGTGTACCCGCCCGCCGACGATCTGGCGGCACTACTCCTCGCTCGTGACATCAAGCTCGCCGAGCAGGCCGATCCGTCCCGTAGCGCGGACGAGCGACTGAAAGCGCTGATCGAGGCCAACCGGCTCCTGCAATCTCTGATCGAAACGCGGCCGCATGACCCGCGGGCTCGGGCATGGCGCATGGAACTCGGCCGGAATCTCCTGTACTCCGAGGCCGATCTCTACACGTCGCGTATTCTCTTCCGCGGCGGAACCGTGGCCGACACCGCGTCGCTGCGACCGATTATGGACCGGGCTCTTGCGGTTTTCATCAGTCTCGCCGATCGCATGCGACGTGACTACGAGGGTCTCGACGATCTGCCCGCCGCGGAGTACGACCGCCGTGAGGGGCTCGGCGAGATTGCCCAACTCGAACGCGACATGGCGCTGGTTGACTATCTGCTGGCGTGGACACGATTCTATCATGGACTGGCGCGCGATCCCGAGGATCCCGAACGCGCCGCGGAGTTTCGCGCGGTTATGGAGTACCTCGAGGATCGCTCCCGTCTGCTGGACACGGCACACTCCGCGACCCATCACCAGGCCCAGGCGTTGCTTCTCGCCGGAATGACGGACCGGAGATTACGCCGGTTCGCATTGTGCCGCGAGCGGTTGGGACTGGCCATCGACGTCGTCTCCGCGCTGCAAGACACGGACGAAAGGGACCAACTCGACTGGGTGGTCACGCTGGCGCGCGTGGAACTGGTTCGCAGCCTCGACGCGGCGGGGCAATCCGATGCGGCACGGCAGGCGCTCGCCGTGTTCCGGCGACAGGTCGAGAGTGCGCCGAACGAGGACTTCGGGAAGCTGCTCGTGCTGGCGTTACTCAAGCGCGAGATCCACCGCGCGCACGCCACCCGTCTTGACGCCCAAGGAAGGCATCAAGAGGCGACCGACGCGAGAGCCCAGGGCATCAGTGCGCTCGCCGCATTGGCAAGAAAGGACCCCGCCTACCGGGACGAGGTCTACGCCACGCTGTATCGAATGCTCCGCGACGCGGATGATCCGACCTCGCTCTCACCATTGGAGCGTGCCGCCTACCTCGCCGGCGCGCTCGGCGAAGCGGAAGCGCTGTCCGAGCGGATCAACGCGATGATGACCGATGGCCTGGAAGCCCACGATCCGGAAATCAACCGAGCTCAGGAACGCCGCACCAGCGTCCTCGAAGGGGCCATCGACATCGGGCGATCCTTGATCGCGTCCGAGCGGGACGCACCCGAGGCACTTCGCGCAGAAGTGGAATTCAATCTGGGCGTCGCACTGTTTCGCCGCGGGCGCCGCTTGGAAGCGGCCGAGCGGTTCCTCGCGGTGGCGGACGAGCATGCCGGGTACGCCAGGGCGGAAGGCGCCGCGACGTTCGCGGTACAACTCGCGTGGGAACTGCACGAGGACACGTCGCTCGCGCGGCGGACGGAGATTCGTCAACTCTACACCCGCTCCCTGACGGCGCTGACCACCAAACACCCTGATTCGGAAAGCGCCCGCTACTGGCAATTCTTCCTCGCCCAGCATCTCGCGGCCGAGGACCGCTTGGAGGAAGCGGCCGACGCGTACGCCAGGGTCAGCCCCGATCACGAACGCTACGCCGAAGCGATCTACCTCTCGGCAGAAGCCCGCACCGAGTTGCTCAAGCGCTTCGCGGCCGCGAACCCCGAGCGTATCCGTGAGACGACAACCCGCGCCACGTCGGCCATCCGAGCCGCGCAGAACGCGGCCGAGCAGCTTGCGCGTGCGGTCGCCAGCGCTTCCACCGCCGGGCGGCGAAATGAACTCCACCAACTCACAGCACGCGCCAAGATTCTCACCGCGGAGTTGTGCGTTATCCCGCGCGTCGCCCGATGGGAGCGCGCTCTGTCGGCGCTCGAAGGGTTTGAGCGCGCGTACCCCGCCCAGTCGGCGCTCACGGGCCGCGTGCTCCGCACGCGCATGATCGCTCTGGAAGCGCTGGGGCGCGCCGCCGAGGCCTCCCAGTTGATTCCGCGATACGTCACCAGCGATCCCGAAGGCGCCGCACCCACGCTCCAAGGGCTGCTCGACGCGCTGAGCGAGGAAATCGAACGCGACACGCGCGCCGGTCGCACCGAAGAAGCGCGCAAGGGAACGCTCTCCGCCGTCGTCATCGCCGAAGGCATCTACAAGGTCGCCAGCGAACAGCCCGCCAGGTTCAACGCCGACGCCGTCTACGCCCTGCGCCTGCAACTCGCCGAAGCCGTTCTCGCCGCCGGCGATCATGACGGCGCGAAGTCGCTGTTCACCCAGTGCTTCGCCGAGGACGCCGCCCGCTACC